>JANMQE010000415.1:0-5078 GCA_031370195.1 Phyllobacteriaceae bacterium | reverse complement strand
AATTGCGCCGGTAACTTGTCGTTTCGCGTTTGCCGATATAGACGGCCAATATTGTCAATTTGTCTTCATCAAACAAAACCCGGTAGCGGCCAATCCTCAGTCTGTAACCTTCTCGTCCGCTCAATTGCCTTACATCGCCATCGCCGGAGACGGCGTAACGGATAAGACCAGTTTCGACCGCTGTTCTGCCGTCTTCCGGAAGACCATCAAACTCCTTTGCAGCGTTTTGCGTGAAGATGATGATCTTCATAGCGATAATATCGCTGATGAACTTGCAAAAGTCAAATGCTCAATCATCCGCAACTTTACCCCTGTTCTTCTTGATCGTGCCGCGCCCGGTCTTTTCCTTCAGCCGCCGTTCAATCGCGCCCTTTGATGGTTTGGTCTTGCGGCGGGGCGGGGGCGGGGGTTCTGCGGCTTTGGCGATCAGCGCCGACAGCCGCTCGCGCGCGTCCTGCCGATTGCGGTCCTGTGTGCGGAACTTGTCGGCAAAGACAATGATCTCGCCGTCCTTCGTCGCCCGCTGCCCTGCGAGCGTGATCAGACGGATGCGCACAGGCTCCGGCAAGTCCGCCCGGTCCATGACGAAACGCAATTCAACAGCAGTGGACACCTTGTTGACATTCTGACCGCCGGGGCCTTGGGCGCGCGTGAACTTCTCGTCCACCATATCCTCGGTGACGATGATGCCGCGTCCTTGAAAGATCGGTTCTACCGACATGGTGCACCCATCTGCCTTCGGGTTTTGATTGAACGGGTTTTGCTCAAAAGAAAAGCTGAAAGTCGAAAATACGCCGGGTTCATCTGCCGGGCGGGAGATGAACCTTTGGCCCGTTCATCCATACACAGCGTGAGGGACGAGCATTTCAACTTGAAAGGAAGACAAATGCGCCGCCACGCCACCACCATTTTCGCTGCCGCGCTGGCAACCTTCGCCGCCGGGCTTTCGCCAGCTGTGGCCAAATCGGTCTCGTCAACCATCAGCATCGGCACGTTCGATGCGCGATGCCGCGCTGCCGGTGGCACTTTGACGATGGTCAGTGCCGGTGGCCACAAATGCCGCCTGCCAAGCGGCCAGACTGTGACCTGTTACGACACGGACGGTCCGGGCATTTCGTGCGACTACCGCACGCTGCCCAATTCCGGCCTGAAGGGCCTGCTTGGTGAGACATTGAAAATGAAATGAAAGATAGCGGCCCGGATCATGTCCGGGCCGTTGCTCAAGCGCTTTGTTACTCTGCAGCGGCCAGCCACTGCGGAGCGGCACCCAGAACGCTTGCATCGACATGAGTTTCAAACTTGGCAAAATTGTCGATGAACATGCCCGACAGCTTGCGCGCCTGCCGGTCATATGCTGCCTTGTCGGCCCAGGTCGAGCGCGGATCGAGAATGGATGGATCAACGCCTTCCACCGCCACTGGAACCTGAAAGCCGAAGTTCGGATCGGTCCGATATTCGGCACCTTTCAACGAGCCATCAAGCGCGGCGCTGAGGAGCGCCCGCGTGGCCTTGATCGGCATGCGCTTGCCGACACCATGGGCACCACCGGTCCAGCCGGTGTTGACCAGCCAGCAATCCGCCTTGTGATCGGCGATCAGCTTGCGCAACAGATTGCCGTACTCGGACGGATGGCGCGGCATGAAGGGCGCGCCGAAGCATGTCGAGAACGTCGCTTCCGGCTCGACAACACCCTTTTCAGTGCCCGCAACCTTGGCGGTGTAGCCGGAGAGAAAGTGGTACATCGCCTGCGCTGGTGTGAGCTTGGCAACTGGCGGCAGAATGCCGAACGCATCTGCGGTGAGCATGATGATGTTCTTTGGATGTTTGGCGATGCCAGTGGCGCTGGCATTCGGGATGAAATGCAGCGGGTAGGCGCAACGGGTGTTTTCGGTCAGCGAGCCATCGTTGAAATCCGGGATGCGATGTTCATCAAGCACGACATTCTCGAGCACCGTGCCGAAGCGCTGCGTGGTCGCATGGATTTCCGGCTCGGCTTCCGGCGACAGCCGGATGGTTTTGGCATAACAGCCGCCTTCAAAGTTGAAGATGCCGTCCGGACCCCAGCCGTGCTCGTCGTCGCCCACGAGCGTGCGCGCCGGATCAGCCGACAGCGTCGTCTTGCCGGTGCCGGACAGGCCGAAGAACACCGCCGCATCGCCGTCCTTGCCCTCATTGGCCGAGCAATGCATCGGCATGACGCCCTTTTGCGGCAGGATGTAATTCAGCGCCGTGAACACCGATTTCTTGATTTCGCCAGCGTAAGAGGTGCCGCCGATCAGCACGATCATCCGCGTCAGATCAACGGCGATCACGGTTTCCGTGCGCGTTCCATGCCGCGCCGGGTCTGCCTTGAACGACGGCAGGTCGATGATGGTGAACTGCGCGACGAAATCCTTGAGCGTGGCGCGCTCAGGACGGATCAACAGATTGCGGATGAACAGCGAATGCCAGGCAAGCTCGGTGATGACACGGGTCTTCAGCGCAAGACTTTCATCTGCGCCGCCAACCAGATCCTGCACAAAAAGCTGTTTGCCTTCAATGTGAGCCTGAAAATCCGCGTAGAGCCGGTCGAACGCCTCAGGGTCCATCGGCTTGTTGTTATCCCACCAGACACGTTCAGACGTGTTCGCATCCCTGACAATGAACTTGTCT
The DNA here is from genome assembly GCA_031370195.1 of Phyllobacteriaceae bacterium. GTDB lineage: Bacteria > Pseudomonadota > Alphaproteobacteria > Rhizobiales > Rhizobiaceae > JANMEX01. The sequence continues at coordinate 2,426 of JANMQE010000415.1, read as the reverse complement.
TTGGCGGACCTGCCGGTGTGCTGTCCGGTTGATGCGACAACCGCACCATGCGCGCTCAGCCGCGCTTCGCCGCGCGATACGGCCCGCTCAACCAGTTCCGCTTCGGGCAGGTTATACCAAGCATTGGCATAGCCCTTCAGACCCGATTGCGCGAGAGCGAAGCTGCTGTTGAAAATGCCACTGTCTGTCATGACCCTGCCCGTATGTTCACAAGAGTGCGCGCCAAGATTGGACGCGTCTTTGGACAAGTCAGAAATGTATAATTGATTCAATCGTTTAATCGATTTAAAAAATTTAAAAAACGTTTAATCGTTTTAAATTCACAGGCTGGAGCCCACATTTTGGAAATCCTTAATACTTTGTTAAGGATAACGCCGGGGACTTGGGACACAGGACGGCGAGCAACGTACGCCGGGCGCAGCTATCGCTGCTGCCATATTTTGTGCCACATTTGTCCTGCAACGCTCTGCCGCTCCGCAAATCTCATGAAGGAACGGCGCCGATGAAGGATAGTAACGGCATGCACACAATCGCGCTCGTGGACGACGACCGCAACATTCTGACCTCCGTGTCGATCGCGCTGGAGGCGGAAGGCTACAAGGTCGAGACCTACACGGACGGTGTGTCGGCACTGGAAGGCCTGCAGGCCCGTCCGCCGAACCTTGCGATCTTTGACATCAAGATGCCGCGCATGGACGGGATGGAGCTGCTCCGGCGCCTGCGGCAAAAAACCGATCTGCCGGTCATTTTTCTCACCTCCAAGGATGAAGAGATTGACGAATTGTTCGGCCTGAAAATGGGCGCAGATGATTTCATCACCAAGCCGTTCTCGCAGCGCCTGCTGGTGGAGCGTGTCAAGGCGGTGCTGCGCCGCGCCGCCGCCCGTGAAAATGCCGCTGCCGGAATCAAGGTTCCCGGCCAAGCCTCGCGCACACTGGAGCGCGGCCAGCTGGTGCTCGATCAGGAGCGCCACACCTGCACATGGAATGGCAAGCCGGTCACGCTGACAGTCACCGAGTTCCTGATCCTCCTGTCGCTCGCCCAGCGTCCGGGCGTGGTCAAAAGCCGTGACGCGCTGATGGATGCAGCCTATGATGAGCAGGTCTATGTTGACGACCGCACCATCGACAGCCACATCAAGCGCTTGCGCAAGAAGTTCAAGGTGGTCGACGACGACTTTGAGATGATCGAAACACTATACGGAGTCGGTTACCGGTTCCGCGAGGCTTGAGCCGGAACAGTTGATGGCCGTCGAGACACAGAAGAGCACGACCCGCAACGCCAGCCGCCCTGTCCGGCTGGCGTTTCTGTCGCGCCTGTTCAAGCCCATCCGCCGGGCCCTCGGCCACTATGTCTTCTCCTCGCTCACCCGCCGCATTCTCGTCTTGAACCTTGCCGGTCTCGCCGTGCTGGTGTCCGGCATTCTTTATCTCAACCAGTTCCGCGAGGGGCTGATTGACGCGCGTGTCGAGAGCCTGATGACGCAGGGCGAAATCATTGCGGGCGCAATCGCAGCGTCTGCCACAGTTGACACCAATTCGATCACGATTGACCCGGAAAAGCTGTTGGAGCTTCAGGCGGGTGAGAGCATTTCACCGACGTCGGATTCCATCGACGCGCTCGAGTACCCGATCAATCCGGAAAAGATCGCGCCGGTCCTGCGCCGCCTGATATCGCCGACGCGCACGCGCGCCAGACTGTTTGACCGCGATGCCAATCTGATGCTCGATTCGCTGCATCTTTATTCCGGTGGGCAGATCCTGAAATACGACCTGCCGCCGCTGACGCCAGAAGACGAAAGCGTCTGGGACAGCACAGTCAACGCACTCTACAAATTCTTCTCCAAAAGCGATTTGCCGATCGACAAGGAAGTGCCCGGTGCCAACGGCTCGGTGTTTCCCGAAGTGATGACAGCACTCACCGGCAGCCCGGCGACAATCGTGCGCCTGTCCGAGCAAAGTGAACTGGTCGTGTCGGTTGCCATTCCCGTGCAGCGTTTCCGCGCGGTGCTTGGTGTGTTGTTGCTGTCTACACAGGGAGGTGACATCGACCGGATTGTCGAGGCTGAGCGCGGCGCAATTTTTCGCGTGTTTGCCATCGCCTCGTTTGTGACTGCGCTTTTGTCGCTGCTGCTCGCCTCCACCATCGCCAATCCCCTGCGCCGCCTTGCAGCCGCCGCGGTGCGGGTGCGGCACGGCGTCAAGGCGCGCGAGGAAATCCCGGACTTTTCCGACCGGCAGGACGAGATCGGCAATCTGTCCACGGCGCTGCGCGACATGACGCGAGCGCTCTATGCCCGCATGGATTCAATCGAAAGTTTTGCCGCAGACGTCAGCCATGAATTGAAGAACCCGCTGACATCGCTCAGAAGCGCTGTTGAAACGCTGCCGCTGGCGAAGACCGAAAGCTCTCAGAAGCGGCTGATG
>JANMQE010000411.1:0-8438 GCA_031370195.1 Phyllobacteriaceae bacterium | reverse complement strand
CCAGCTTGCCACACCTGACATGGACGCCGCCCGCACTTCGCGATGTTCAGCGACCGTATCGTTTTATGGTAACGAAAAATCGAACAGCGGCATCGCGCGCAGTTCGAGCCATTCGTTCGGGTGTCAGGATACTTGAGGAGCATCCAAGCGCAGGGCGTGCCGCCGATGACATGGATGAATCCTACCGTGAATGGCCCATTGATTTTGGCGACCATGGCTATGTTGTGCTTTATCGCCTCAATGGCGATGATGTCATAATTGTCAACGTCCGCCATGGCCGCGAGGAGGGTTATTGACCGGACATGCCCAATTGATTTCCGTCCACAAACCTCTGCCGAAAGCTGTTCTGTTCGACAAGGACGGAACACTCGTTGATTTCAACGGCACTTGGTATGCGCTTTATCTGAGGTTGGCTCTGGAAGTAACCGGAGGCAACGCTGCTGAAGCGCAGAGACTGCTTGTTGATGGCGGGTTCAATCCTGACACCGGGTGGTTTTCTGCCGGATCGGAACTCGCGGCGGGCACCACGCCGGGAATTGTCCGGCTTTGGCTGCCCGACGCAAATGATGCTGACTTTGCCAAATGGTGCGCACGGCTGGATCTTGCCTTTGTCGAAGAAGGGCCTCTTGCCGCCGTTCCGGTAGACGGACTTGAGAGTACGATAGCGGCGCTTATTGACGCGGGAATTGTGTTGGCGGTTGTCACCAATGACCTCGAAGCGGCTGCCGAAAACACAATGAAGCGCCTTGGCATTCGCTCCAGCTTCGTGGCGATACTGGGATATGATTCGGTTGCCGACCCGAAGCCGGCCGCTGGTCCAGTGCTGAAATTCTGCGAAATGACCGGCATTTCGCCGCATGAAGTGCTGGTCATTGGCGACAACAGCCACGACATCGAGATGGCCCGCAATGCTGGTGCCGGCTATGCGATCGGTGTCTTGAGCGGTACGGGAACCCTTGAAGTGCTATCAAGGGGTTCCGACGCTGTGCTCAACTCGATTGCAGACTTGCCCGCCTGGCTCGGATTGCGCTGAGCGACTCACGGTGAACAATCACGCCGCAGGCGGATTGTCCCTGAGCTCACGACGCAGAATCTTGCCAACATTGCTCTTTGGCAGTTCTTTGGTGAAGATGACGTACTTCGGCCGCTTGTAATTGGTCAGCTGCTCTTTGCAGAAGTCGCGGACGGCGTTTTCTGACAAAGCGGGGTCTTTTTTGACGACATAGAGTTTCACGGTTTCGCCGGAATGCTCATCAGGTGCGCCAACTGCCGCGCATTCCATCACGCCCGGGATTTTCATCACAACGTCTTCGATTTCATTTGGATAGACGTTGAAGCCCGACACCAGGATCATATCCTTCTTGCGGTCGACGATTTTGGTGTAACCGTTCTCGTCCATGAAGCCCATGTCGCCAGATTTGAAGTATCCATCCGGCGTCATCACCTTCGCCGTTTCGTCAGGCCGCTGCCAATAGCCGGCCATCACTTGTGGCCCGCGAATGCAAATCTCGCCAACTTCGCCGCGCGGCATGTCATTGCCATCATCATCACGGATCGCAAAATCGGTGGAAGGCAACGGCAGACCGATTGTGCCGGTGTAGACCGGCACATCAAACCGGTTGGCACTTGCCACTGGCGATGTCTCGGACAGGCCATAGCCCTCGTGAATTGCGCAGTTCGTCAGCTTCTGCCAGCGCTCGGCCACCGCGCTCTGCACTGCCATGCCGCCGCCGAGCGTTAAGAGCATCGGCTTGAAATCCAGCTTTTGGAATGCCTCATTGTTGAGTAGCGCATTGAAAAGCGTGTTGAGGCCGGGGAAAATATGCAGTTTTTCGGTTGAGATGTCTTTGACAAAGCCGGGAATATCACGGGGGTTGGGGATCAGAACATTTTTGCCGCCAAGGTCCATGCCCATCATCATGCAGACTGTGAGCGCGAAGATATGATAAAGCGGCAGCGCGCAGATGAAGGTCAAGTCCGCAGGCAAGCCGCGGCTGTCAAATACCGGCTTTAGCCAAGCCGCGTTTTGCGCAACATTGGCAAGAATGTTTGCGTTGGTCAGCGTCGCGCCCTTCGACACCCCGGTTGTTCCGCCGGTGTATTGAAGGAAGGCAACATCGGCCTGGGACATCGCCGCCGGCTGCAATGACTTTCCGCGTCCTTCAGACAGCGCCGTATTGAACTTCACACTGCCCGGCAGATTGAACGCCGGCACCATCTTTTTGACCTTGCGCAAAACGAAATTGACAATGTGGCCTTTGAGGCCGAGCATATCGCCGATTGAGGCGACAATCACATGTTTGACCTGCGTTTTGGCAATGACCGCTTCCAAGGTTGTCGCAAAATTCTCGATGATGATGATGGCTTCCGCGCCAGAATCTGACAGCTGATGTTCAAGTTCTCGCGGGGTATAAAGCGGGTTTACGTTGACCACCGAATAGCCCGCACGCAACACCGCAAGGATAGCGACGGGATATTGCAGAATGTTCGGCATCATCAGCGCCACACGTGCGCCTTTGGCGAGACCCTTGCCTTGCAGATACGCTCCGAGCGCCGCCGATGCCTGTTCGACCTGCCCATAGGTCATGGATTTGCCCATCAACTGGAACGCGGGCTTGGACGCGTTTCGCTTGCATGCGTCAAGCAACAGATCGGCGACAGACTCGAAGCGTGAAACCGGGATCTCGGCTGGGACAGACGGATGATAGCTTTTCAGCCAACTCTTGTAGGTTTGTCCTGCGGCATTTTCAGAAGTGGCCACGATTGTCTCCTCCCAGAGTGCTTCATTGTTGCGAATGTGGACTGACTTACCTGCAATCTCAAGGGGCTGATATGCTAAATCCGGCTTACCATCCGGTAACTTGACCGGAAACTCATGCGTGCAAATGTGACCGGTACCGCACCGAGCCACGTTGTGCGCTCAGCCACGAACACCGCATCGCCCTTTGACACGCCCAGAAATGCCGCCAAATCACCATCCGCAGCGCCTGCATAAAATGCAAATTCCGCGTTGGTGAACGGCACCGCATTGACCAGCCATTCATTCGGGTTGTTCACGAGAAAGGTTTCGTCGGAGACCTGCGGCACCGCAGTGACGTTGATCCACCGGTCCTCAAACTGGAATGGCGCATTGCCGGCAAAATGCAGGCAGCGCACATGGATCACCTTGGACTTCGGTGGCAGTGACAGTCGCGCTTTCAGCCATTCCGGTGCAACAACGTCATCGCGACTGACCAGTGCATAGCGGTAGCTGACGCCGGTTGATTCAATTTCCACCCGTACCAGCGGGATTTCAAGCTTTGCCTGCCTGACCGGCGCAGTGGCGACGCGGGTGCCCGACCTTCGCTTGCGGTCAATCACGCCTTCGTCCTGAAGTTCCAGCATCGCGCGATTGACTGTGCCCCGCGCGCAGCCGAACTCTTGAGCCAACTCGATCTCACCAGGTATCGCATGGCCGGATGGCCAGACGCGTGTGCGGATGCGGTTCAATATTTCCGCCTTCACCGCTTTGTAGCCTGTCGTTGCGACCTCGTTCATGCGCCGGCCCGTTGCCTCATCCATGTTGCACCACTACAGCAGGGTTTGCACAGCGCGGCAGGGAAAAGATGAAAATTCTCAGATACAACGATCTCATTCCAGTCCAATGGAAAAACGGCGGCGGTATGACGCGCGAAGTTGCGCGGCATGGTGACGGCGACGCGTTGTCATGGCGGTTGAGTATTGCCGATGTGGACGAGGAAGGACCATTTTCGACTTTCTCAGGATTGCAGCGCATACTGACCGTGATCGAGGGCCACGGCATGATGCTCAAGCGGCCAAATGAAGCTGCGCTGACGGCGAACTTCATGGAGCCCGTTGCCTTCTCCGGCGATGAAGCCATCAATGGCTTGTTGCCCGAGGGACCATGCCGGGATTTCAATGTTGTATGGAACCCGAAGCTGGCAGCCGCGTCTGTGAGCATTGCCACCAGCGGGTCGAAAGCGGTCCGGAGCTCTGCCGATGGCATGACGGGAATTCTCTGTGTTGGCGGCACCGTGCATCTTTCAACCGGACACGTCCTCTTGCCGTTTGATTTCGCATTTCTCGATGAACACGCTGAGGAAGCGATGATCGGTGACAATTCCACGGCGCTGCTCATTCAAATCTCCCTCGCTTCATAAGCTTGACGCCAAGTCGCGCATTGCCTTGCGATAGGCTCCCACGACAGGTTCCCGCCGGACATGTCTTCCGCCTTGCACGTTGTGCCGACCTGCCGACCAGATATCGCTGACGACGCCATCCGGTGCGGCAAAGACCCAGCCATCCAGATATTGCTCCGGCTTCAATGCGCACAGCGCCGGATGATCCGTATCGAGAGCGACCAGATCTGCCAATTTGGCCACAGAAATCTCGCCGCTGTTGCGCCCCAATGCCTGCGCGCCCCCTTTGGCGGCCAGCGCAAAGATGTTTTCTCCTGTTGACCCCGGTCCGGTCAGAAGCACATTGCGCTCGCGGTCGCGCAGACGCTGGCTGTACTCCAGCATCGACAATTCCTGCGGGAGTGAAATATGGACATTTGAGTCTGTACCTATCCCGAAGCTGCCGCTGACGCCAAGATAGTCCCGACCATTGAAAATGCCGTCGCCCAGATTGGCCTCAGTGACGGGGCAAAGGCCAGCGATCGCGCCGGATTGTGCGACATCACGCGTTTCTGCTTCGCTCATGTGTGTCGCATGGATCAGGCACCAGCGCTGATCGACGGGCAGATTATCCAACAGCCATTCCACTGGCCGCGCTCCAAGCCAGGTTCTGATGTCATCGACTTCCTTCGTTTGCTCGGCAATGTGAATGTGAATCGGCCCGCGTGGATGTGCGGTGGTCAAACCCTTCAGCATTTGCGGATTAACCGCCCGCAGCGAATGCGGGGCAAACCCGATGACCGTATCGTCCGGCATTGTTTTCGAAGCAGTCGCGATAGCTGCGTGCAGGGTTTCATAGCTGCCAGCATCATTGCCAAACCGCAATTGCCCGCCTGCAAGCGGCATTTCGCCGGCACCGCCAAAAGCATAAAGAACCGGAAGATGCGTCAGGCCTATCCCCGTATCGTTTGCTGCCGCAAAGATGCGTTCAGAAAGCTCGGCGACATTGGCGTAGCGGCCGCCACCTGGCTGATGATGGACATAATGGAACTCGGCAACGGAAGCAAAACCAGTCTCCTGCATTTCGACAAATGCCAGCGCCGCAATGGCCTCGATCTGTTCAGGCGTCAGATGATTAATGAACCGGTACATCATCTCTCGCCAAGTCCAGAAACTGTCACGCGAGGTGCCGCGCACCTCTGTCATGCCTGCCATGCCGCGCTGGAACGTGTGCGAGTGGAGGTTGGACAAGGCGGGCATGAGGGACTTGACCCGAATATCGCCGGGCCCAGACTGTGCATTGGTCTTAACGCTGCTGATCTTTCCGCCAGATACAGTGATGGCGACATTTCCTTGCCAGCCCTCCGGCATCAGCGCATGTTGGGCAAAAATCCTCATGTCAGCTTCCTATATGTCTAGACATATTCAATTTAATATCATACATATTTATCGTCAACCGGAAATGACCCAATGTCCTTTGAAGGCAGAAATCTGCTCCTGACCAACGCCGCTGTTGCGACAATGACGGACGGCGGCACAGCTTACGGGTTGATCGAGGGCGGGGCCGTCGCTGTTGGCAACGGCAAAGTTGCGTGGGTTGGCAAAATCGAGAGCCTGCCTGGCAAGTATGCGGATTTCGAGCGGTTTGATTTGTCCGGCAAACTTGTCACTCCTGGCCTGATTGACTGCCATACCCACATTGTTTTTGGCGGCGACCGTGCACGCGAGTTTGAAATGCGTTTGAACGGCGCGAGCTACGAGGAGATTGCCCGCTCTGGCGGAGGCATTCTTTCCACCGTCAATGCGACGCGTGCGAGCTCCGAAGAGGCGTTGCTTGCAGAAGCCCTGACGCGGGTGGACGCGATGCTTGCCGAAGGCGTGACGACCATAGAGATCAAGTCCGGTTACGGGCTGACAATTGACGCTGAACTTAAAATGCTCCGCACAGCCAGACGCATTGCCGAGGTCAGCCCGGTTTCCGTTGTCACATCGTTTTTGGGCGCGCATGCAATACCTCCTGAATACCTTGGCAATGCAAACTCCTATTTGGATGAAGTCTGCTTCCCTGCCCTCGACACCGCCCATCATAACAGGCTTGTGGACGCGGTGGACGGCTTCTGTGAGAGAATCGCGTTTTCGCCTTCACAGATTGAGCGCGTGTTCATCAAGGCCAAGTCGCTCGGACTGCCGATCAAGTTGCATGCGGAACAATTGTCTGATCTTGGCGGAGCTGCACTTGCCGCCCGCCATGGTGCATTGTCCTGCGACCATCTCGAATTTCTGGGAAGCGACGGTGTCAAGGCCATGGCGAAATCAGGATCGGTTGCTGTCATGCTGCCAGGTGCTTACTATACCTTGCGAGAGACGCAGTTGCCGCCCATTCAAGCGCTTCGTAACGCCGGCGTTCCGATGGCTGTGGCAAGCGATTGCAATCCCGGCTCTTCGCCGATGACGTCATTGCTGCTTGCGATGAACATGGCATGCACGTTGTTTCGGATGACGCCGGAAGAAGCACTTGCGGGCGCAACCCGAAATGCGGCGCGGGCGCTTGGACTTTCCGACCGTGGCACGATTGCTGCCGGAAGCCGCGCCGACCTTGCCGTATGGAATGCTTCGCATCCGGCCGAACTATCCTACCGTATCGGCTTCAATTGCCTCCACAAACGCATGTTCAAAGGTGAATGGTCATGACCATCGCGCTCGTCCCCGGTTCCGTCAGCATTGGAACTTTGGCCCATCTTTACTGGAATGATCTGCCATCGTGGCTTCACGCTTCGGCCAAACCCGGCATAGAGAATGCTGCGCGCATTGTTGCCGAGGCATCAGCGGGCGACGAAGCGGTTTACGGGGTGAACACCGGCTTTGGAAAGTTGGCGTCGATCAAGATCGCCTCAAAAGACACCGCGACTCTTCAGCGCAATCTGATACTTTCTCACTGCTCGGGTGTTGGTGAACCCATTCCTTCACGCATTGCACGGTTGATGATGACGCTCAAGCTTATCTCGCTTGGCCGCGGTGCTTCTGGTGTGCGCTGGGAGATCATATCGCTCATTCAAGACATGCTGGAGAAAGGCGTGACGCCGATTGTTCCCGCGCAAGGTTCTGTCGGTGCATCCGGTGATCTGGCTCCGCTTGCGCACATGGCGGCGGCGATGATTGGCGAGGGTGAGGCGGAGTACAAAGGCAAGCGCATGTCTGGCGCAGCTGCGCTGAAGGCCGGCGGCCTCAAGCCTGTCGTGCTGGGTCCCAAAGAAGGATTGGCGCTGATCAACGGCACTCAATTTTCGACTGCTTTTGCGCTGGCCGGCTTGTTCGAAGCGTGGCGCGCTGCGCAGGCGGCATTGGTTACCTCGTGCCTTTCGACCGATGCGATCATGGGATCGACCGCACCGCTTGAGCCGGAAATCCACAGCCTTCGCGGTCATCGCGGGCAGATCGAGGCTGCTGCTGCGATGCGGGCGATCCTTGCCAACTCCGAGATCCGCGAAAGCCACCGCGAGGGCGATACAAGGGTGCAAGATCCCTATTGCATCCGCTGCCAGCCGCAGGTGACCGGTGCTGCAATAGATTTGCTGCGGCAGGTTTCGCTGACGCTGGAGATGGAAGCCAATGCTGCAACGGACAATCCGCTGGTGCTGACTGGCGCGGGGCTGATCGTGTCCGGCGGCAATTTCCATGCAGAGCCCGTCGCCTTTGCTGCCGACATCACGGCGCTGGCGATTGCCGAGATTGGAGCGATTGCCCAGCGGCGCATTGCGTTGATGGTTGATCCGACACTGTCGTTTGACCTGCCGCCGTTCCTCACTGCCGAGCCCGGATTGAACTCCGGTTACATGATCGCCGAAGTGACTTCCGCTGCGCTGATGAGCGAGAACAAGCATTTGGCGAATCCTTGCTCGACGGATTCGACGCCAACCTCCGCCAATCAGGAGGATCATGTGTCGATGGCAGCCCATGGGGCCAGACGTTTGATGAGGATGGTGGAGAATCTCGACCACATCCTTGGCATCGAACTTTTGTGCGCGGCGCAGGGCGTTCATTTCCGCGCACCTCTGAAGACCAGTCCGGCCTTGCAAAAGGTGATCACTCGTTTGCGCAAAGACGTCGCTGTGTTGAATCAGGATCGCTATCTTGCTCCGGATCTAGAGGCCGCTTCAGTGCTGGTTCGCTCAGGCGAAATCCAGAAGGCGGTTGGCGTAAACCTGCCGGAATTCGGCGCATGATACCGGTGGATGTCACGAGGGGCGACAGCCCGATTATCCTTGGCCAACCGCATGGCGGGACTTTTGTCCCTGATGCCATCGCCGCGCGGCTTAATGA
>JANMQE010000716.1:0-1607 GCA_031370195.1 Phyllobacteriaceae bacterium | reverse complement strand
AGCCGCGCCGAGCCTGCAAGTGCGGTTACTGTGGCCACTGTAAACGGCGCGAGGAATGATGTTGCGCGACCGGACAGCGCGTAGATGCCGAAATAGCGGCCGGCCTCTTCTGCCGTCACGCTGCGGGCCATGTAAGAGCGCGATGACGCCTGCACCGGGCCGAAGGCGACGCCGATCAGCAGACCGTAGAGAATGTACGCCTTTTCTGCCGCAGTGCCAAACAGACCCCCACTGTCATCGACCGGCAATTGCAGTGCGCCGAACAGCGTATAGCCCGGACCGGTGGACACAATGCCCACCGTTGCGAGGATCAGCAGGATGATCGAGAACACCACGATGCGTTTGGAGCCGAACACCTGGTCAAGCTTGCTGGCGACCAGACAGCCGAAAATGGCGACAACATTCAAGAGAATGCCATACACACCGATCTCGACGGTCACCCAGCCAAACATGGTCGCTGCAAACGTGCCGCCGAGCAAAAGCAGCCCGTTGACGCCGTCCTGATAGATCATGCGCGAGACCAGGAACTTGAAGATGCCCGGCTTCTGGCGCACTTCACCAAGCGTTTGCTTCAGTTCCGCCACGCCTTCGTGCACTGCCTTCTTGAACGGCATGCCTTTTGTCGCGTCCGGCGTAAAAAAGAACATTGGCAGGATGAACAGCAGATACCAGACACCGGCAATCGGGCCTGACAGACGGTCAGCCTCGGCCTGCGCCGGATCAAGCCCGAACAGCGGCGCGCTGCCAAGCAGTGTCTTGCCGGTTTCGGGGCTGGCAGACAGGAACCCGACGATGAATATCAGGACGATCATGCCACCCAGATAGCCAAGACCCCATGCAATATTGGAAACACGCCCGACCTGTTCCTTGGAGACAAGGCGTGGCATCATTGAATCGTTGAAGACAATCGAGAACTCTGCGGCAATCGAGGCAATGGTGAACAGCAGCGCCGGAATGAACAGCGACGAACCGGGCGCTGCATACCAGAGAAGGCAAAGGCATATGACCTTGATGGAAGCGAAAAAGGCGATCCACTGTTTGCGCGGGCCGGTCTGGTCGGCAATCGACCCCAGCACCGGCGACAAAATGGCGATGACCAACCCTGCGGCGGCAGCCGAATAGGCCCAGACCGCCTGCGCCTGCACAGGGTCGCTCGACAGGCGGGACACGAAATACGGCCCGAAAATAAACGTCGTGACGACAGTGAAGAACGGCTGAGCCGCCCAGTCAAACATCATCCAGCCATAGATGCCGCGCTTTGGTACGCCCGGTCGGCCAAGTTCCGCCATGTTCCCCTCCAGATCGCCGTAAAGGCAAATCACCCTCGAATGAGCGATAGTGTCACCAGTTCAATGACAATGGCAAGGCAGGGTCTGGAGTAGCGGTGTCACAGTTCGACGACATGGTCGTCCAATTCATTTGTGTCACCAGCAGTCTTCGGAAAATGCGCGGCCAGCAGCGTCCCAGTCGCTTCAATCGCCTGCAGGAAGCCGTCGGCATAGCGCCGCTTGCGCGCGCTCTCGATCAGCATTGATCAAATCGCATGCCAGTCGGATTGCGTCACCTTGGAATTGATCGCATCGTCGGCGATGACTTCGGCATAGCGC
>JANMQE010000340.1:0-2687 GCA_031370195.1 Phyllobacteriaceae bacterium | reverse complement strand
CCTGTCGGCATCTTCTCCCCACGAGAGACGTGGGGAGAAGACGGCTCATCTTGGAACTTCGACGATAAGCCGTCTTCTCCCCGCATCTTCTGCGGGGAGAAGACGCCGACAGGCAGATGAGGGCCGCAGTCCGTTGCTATTGCGTCGCGGATTCGCCACTTTGGCGCTCTTTGGCGGGGGACACTATTCGTTTGGCGAGGTCGAAGCAGAGTTCGCGGAACCAGCGGTTCATGGCGTCCGCGTGCAGCCTGTCGGGCCAGACGGCGTGCAGTTCAAAGCCTTCGATGGTGACAGGCGGTTCAAAGGCGTGAATTTTGTGCTCATAGCGTTTGATCAAGCGGCGTGGCAGTACCGCGACAAGGTCGCTTTCCTGCAACAACTCGGCGGCCACCGAAAAGCCGGGAACGACCAGGGCGACATTGCGTTTCCATCCTGCTGCCGCAAGCGCTTTGTCGGTCGGTCCTTCAAAGTCACCCTTGTTGGGTGAGACAAGCAAATGGGGAAAGGCACAGAACCGTGCTGGCGTGATCTCGCCTTGCGTCAGCGGATGGCCGGTTCGCACTGCGCCGACGTAGGTTTCCGCAAACAGTTTGCGGCTGCGCAGGCCAGCGGGCGTGAACTGCGGGACGATCAGGCCAAGATCAATCTTGCGGTCCCGAATTTCCGTTTCGATGGCGGTCACATTGCCGGATGTCACGGCAAGTTTCATGTCGGGAGCGGAGATGTGGAGCCTCGCCAAAAGTTTAGGCAGCATCAGCGCCACGGCATAATCCGTCGCCACCAGATGCAGCGTGCCGTCAAATTGCGCAGGGTTGAAAACCGGCGTTTCAACGAGAGCCCGCAGCGCAGCCAAAGCATCGGCGACCAGGGGCTTCAATGTTTCGGCATAGGGTGTTGCAGCGACGCCCGCGCCATCGCGGACAAACAACGGATCGCCAAAATAGTGCCTGAGGCGCGACAATTGCCCGCTCAGCCCCTGCTGCGTGACGCCAATGCGCTGCGCCGCGCGGGTGACATTCAAATCCGTCAACAACGCGTCCAAGGCGACAAGGAGCGTGGTGTCGAGAAAACTGATATCACGCTTCACGATGGTTTTCACAATCAACATCTGTTTGGACGATGATGCTAGCAGGCCTACGCTGAGTGTTATACACATATTCTGATGTTTCCAATCCTGGGGAGGAGACCATGGAACTTCATGCAGACCCGATTACCGTCAATTGCAAAAAAGTGCTGGCCGCCTTCGAGTTGATGGGCGTGCCGTATACATTGAACAAGGTCGATTACTTCAAGGCGGAGCAGAAGGACGCCGCGTTTACCGCAATCAACCCGATGCAATCACTTCCGGCGATGAAAGACGGGGATTTTGTTCTCTGGGAATCAAACGCGATCATCATGTATGCGGCGGACAAGCACGAGCTGTCAGAGTTTTATCCGGCAGACCTGCGGCGTCGCGCCGATATCAACCGCTGGCTGTTGTGGGAAAGCAACGCATGGTTTCCGAGCTGCTATGTGTTTCTCGTCGACAATTGTGTGAAGCCGCTGCTTGGAGGCGCGCCGGATGCCGAAATTCTGTCCCGCGAAGAGCCGAATTTCCACAAGCTGGCGGGCATTCTCGATGCAAGGCTGGCCAAGAGCGAATGGCTGTGCGGCAACAGCCCGACAATAGCTGATATCGTCGTTGCTTCACCGATGCATCTTCGCAACTGGCAAAAATTGCCGATATCCGGCCACAAGAACCTGCACCGCTGGATGGTGGACAAGGTCGAGATGTTGCCGGCATGGCAAAAAACCATGGTCTATGAAGGTTTCACACTCACCAAGGCTGCATAAAGGGCACCCGGGCATGACAAACAGCGTTCAAGCAGAAATCTCCTACTCCGCCGACAACGGTCGGTCGATTGACTATTATTTCTATGATCCGGACCCGGCGGTCGAGCTTAACCCTCCCGGAACGGACAAGCGCGTGGTTGCCATTCATGACGGCTGGCCAAAGGCTGAGGAGTTTTCGGTGGATCGCGAAGGGTTCGAGATCAAGGATTTTCCCGGTGGCTTCCGTGACTTCGAGAATGATGACGCGATCAAGAGCGTGTTTTACCAACAGGTGATTGATTTTGTGAAACTTCATACCGGTGCCAAGCGGGTCGAAGTGTTTGATCATACGATTCGCAAGCGGCTGCCTGCCGACCTCAGCCAACAGACCACGACGTCGCGCCCTGCCGTTCAATTGGTTCACAGCGATTACACGCCGAAATCGGGGATTCAACGCGTCCATGACATTGTGCCGGATGATGCTGACCGGCTGCTCAAGGGCCGGGTTGCCTTCTACAATCTTTGGAAGTCGCTGTATGATGTGGTCGAGGAACTGCCGCTTGCCATGTGCGATGCGCAGACATCAATTGACGAAGACATGCTGCTGATGGAGCTGAAATACAAGGAACGGACGGGCGAGATTTATGTCGTTCGCCATTCGCCGGAACACAAATGGTATTATTTCCCGCGCATGGATGCAGACAAGGCGCTGTTGCTGAAGACCTATGACAGCGAGACCGACGGGCGCGCGCGCTTCATGGCCCACACGGCATTTGAAGACCCGACCACACTTCCGGACGCCTTGAAGCGGCAGAGCATTGAGATCCGCACAATGGCGTTTTTCTGAGATTCAGAGCAGCGGGCGCCAAAATGGA
>JANMQE010000291.1:0-1537 GCA_031370195.1 Phyllobacteriaceae bacterium | reverse complement strand
CAACGGCGTCAGAATCTCGAGGGCACGCTGGTCGTTCGGATCATTGTAGGTTGGCACAATCACCGCGCCGTTGGCAATGTAAAAATTGGCATAGGTCGGCGGTAAACGTGTCCCCAGCAAACCTTCGGCTTGCGCAATCTCACCTACATGCTCAAGTCGGTTTTGGGGTAAGGGTAACTCGAGAATCTGAAATGGTTGCCCATCAAGGTTCGTAAAGGTCTTGAGACGCTCGAGGTTGTCCTGCATGGTCTGAAAATTCGTATCGGACCGGTCTTCGCAAACGCTGGTGATAATCGTGTTCTCATCTATAAACCGTGTGATCGTATCAATATGCCCGTCGGTGTGATCGCCTTCCAGACCATTCTCGAGCCATAACACTTTTTTGATTCCCAAGTAATCGTTTAAGGCTTTCTCGAGGTCGGATTCAGCTAGATTTGGGTTGCGAAATTTTGAATGCAGACATTGGCGTGTCGTCAGTGCCACACCCGCGCCGTTTACCTCTAGGCTGCCGCCCTCCATGACAATGCCTGTCTTAAAAACTGGCATCTCGAGATAACCTGCCACAAAGTCTGGGATTTGATTGTCAAGTTCGCTTTCAAACTTCATTCCCCAACCGTTAAATTCCCAATCCACGGCAGCAACCTCAGATTCTTTGGTGACAAAAATTGGGGCGCAATCCCGCAACCAAATATCGTTGTGAGCAAAACGATGAAACACCACGTTTGCGCCCATCAATCTGGCTCGAGCGTCAGCTTCAGTCTCTTCGTCACGGACAATCAAATTGACCAACTCAAAACTTGCGACGGTCTTGATCAACATTGCAAACTCGTCCCTAACTTCCTCGAGATGCCCAAGCCATTCAATGTTGTCCGCGGGAAAAGCCATCCATACACTGGCGTGAGGCGACCATTCGGCGGGCATTGAAAAACCAAGTTCGTACGGCGTTAAATTCATACTCAAAAACTAACATGCTCAAAGCCAGCCGTAAAACCAGAACTCGAGTGAGCAGTGTTTTACAGCGCCTTGCACAATGTTTGACGCGAAGCGATTCCGCCCGAAGGTGCGTCTTGGAATCAAGAAGCGCGAGTAGCCCGCTAGGTGCTGTCTTACGAGCAAGAAGCGTCGAATATTGGCGACCAACGGGAGTCGCAACAGACAGCGGTTTTCATAGAAGTGAGAGCTCGGAGCGCGTCAACGAATATGAAAACCGCTGTAGGCTTCGCTTGAAGTTTAAAGGTTTGAAGTTTGCAATTGCGGTCGCGTACAATTGCGACCCGCATTTTTGGCTTCGTAAAGCCGCAAATCAGCCAGCGACAGCAAACGTTCATGGGTAGAGGCTTCATGAGAGTCACTCAGACCCAAACTGATGGTCACCGCCAGATTCGGATGAAGCTGTTTCCAATTGTAATTTTGTAAACTCAGTCGAATATTTTCACACAGCACAAACGCATCCTCGGCTTTGGTGTACGGCAAGATCAACACAAACTCTTCGCCACCGAAACGCGCCGCCAAAGCACCCGCCGGGCAATGTTCACGC
>JANMQE010000704.1:0-1603 GCA_031370195.1 Phyllobacteriaceae bacterium | reverse complement strand
AGCCGCGAAACCCACGAAAGCAATGATCTGCGCCAAGTAACGATTGCACTGTATTTATTGGGGCTGAAGGCTTTCCTTCAATTACATTCAAATGAATTCCGGCACTGATATATTGATTATTTTGGAGAAAATTTATCGCCTGATTGAAAGATTTCCCATTCACTAAAATTGACGTGCCGCCTAATCGTCCGGCTGCGGCAATCATTTCTACCGCTTCGTTGACTTCAGGACAAAGCCCGTAATCATCGGCGTTGAGGATCAATTTCTTCGACGATTTCATAACGCGGGAGGGATGCTCTGCGTAGCAGATATTGGATTAATTCTTTGACGATTCCGAAGACCACTCTGGGGCGTGAGAGTGTAGATTGTCCGAATTGGCGAGGGAAATATTTCATCGGGTATTCAACAATTCCATAGCCCAGTCGCCGACATTCAAGCAAAATTTCAGCATCAATAAACGAACCATCTGATTGTAATTTCATTGCCTGAATCGCACGTTTTGGAATCAATTTACAAGCAAAATTTACGTCCTGAACATTGACACTGAGCACCAACCGGGTGATTAAATTGTAGCCTTTGGTCAGAATCCATCGCCTTCCGCCTTCGCCGCGATTCTGGCGGCAACCAATGACGATATTGTTCGATTTTGAACACGCCAGTAATTCAGGAATCAGCTTAAAATCAAACGGTAAATCCGCGTCCGTGTAAAGCACCAAATCACCTTCGGCTGAATGCAATCCGGTCTTAATCGCTGCACCCAAGCCGCGATTTTTGTCGTGACAAACTAATCGAATGCGCGGTTCGCCTTTTATTAATTGCTTCGCAATTTCCACCGTACGATCTTGACTGCCATCGTCAACTAATACTAATTCCAAAAAATCGGGATCAGTACCTAACACAGAAAAGATGCCTTCGGCGGTCAGAGGTAAATTTTCCTCTTCATTGAAGACAGGAATAATGACGGATAATTTTCGATGCTGTGCAGAATGAGCGGAAACCATTTCTCAGCCTCCAAAAACCAATATTTCTAACCCGGGATTTGACAAAAGAATCTTCGCACAGGCATCTTGGTTTGTAAATTATGCGGTTAGCGAGATGACAAAAGGAATATTTATTAACTACGAATTTTCACGAAAGAATTTTAGACAGGATAGACAAGATTTATAACAAGATTTTCAAGCATTATAAATCCGCTAATTGATTTCCTGTCCATCCTGATAAAAATCCCGTTAATCCTGTCTGGTTTTATTCGTGAAAATTCGTGTTCATTCGCGGCTAAAATAAATCGTAAAAACTATGCCTGAATTACCCGAAGTTGAAATGGTGACGCGCCATCTGCACGAATTAATTGCCGGTCGCCAAATGCTGAAAGCAAATCTGATTCGCCCCGGCTTAGCTGCCGAAAATTCGCCGCGTCAGTTTTCGCTCTGGCTGAAAAATGCTACGGTCGAATCAGTCACGCGACGCGGCAAACACATCCTGATTCATTTTGATAATCAAAAAACGTTGATTACTCATTTACGAATGACAGGACGTTTTCAGCAACTGGAACTGACACAGGAAAATCCTAAACATACACACGCGCTGTTCACGTTTGAAAAAA
>JANMQE010000275.1:0-2709 GCA_031370195.1 Phyllobacteriaceae bacterium | reverse complement strand
GTCCAGACATCCCTTGACCGTCGCAGGCAGTGGCTCGCATCGCAGGGCCTCGGACAGTTTGGGGCGGAGGGCGACTTCTCGCCAGCGCCCAATCTCCTGAACACTCTGCGGGCACGCGATCTTGTGCGTTCAAGTGAACGCCTCTCGAAGGAACTGGGGCTCAAAGCTTGGCAGCCGATGGAAGGAGAATCCGTCTCAGGTACCTATCTGCGGCCCGTAACGCTCCACAGCGGCAAGTTTGCTGTTGTGCAGCGGGCGCACGAGTTCACGCTCGTGCCGTGGCAGGCGCAACTTGAACCGAGGCTTGGCAAGTTCGTGCAGGGCATTGCCGACACCAACGGCATCACATGGGATTGGGGATCGCGGCAGAGGGGGCTTGGCATTGGATAGTTCGATTAAGACTTGACGGCCAGGGGCGTTCCGTTGAGGTTTGATATACTATAACTGTTGTAATTCGCAATTTACAGGAATTGAGACGATTTGAATTTGCAGCATCCACGAATTTGGTGTATTGAAACAGCTATAATTCGCATTTAGCAGGAATTAAAGACAATGAATATTGCGCACCGGACAGCCTCACTGCCGCAAAACCGGGTGACACTCGCAAAGGTATTGTCATCTGCCAAGGACGTGGTCACCATCGCTGACGTCATGAAGGCTTTGGGCACCTCGCGCCATGAATCCGCCCAACGGCTTTCGCGGTGGATGGAACAGGGTTGGTTGCACCGCGTTGGCCGTGGCACATACGTTCCGGTAGCGCTGGATACGCTGGGCGCTGAACAGACACTTGATGATCCATGGGTACTCATCCCCCCGCTTTTTAATCCCGCCTATGTTGCAGGAAGGACGGCTGCCGAACACTGGGACCTCACCGAGCAAATCTTCAAGGACATTGTCGTCGTCACTGGCAGAGCGGTGCGGCAAAAAAATCAGCTGCGCCACGGCACGCGTATCCATTTGAAGCATATCGACGCAAACAAAATTTTTGGGACCAAAACAGTCTGGCGTCATCGCACAAAAGTCGCTGTGTCGGATGTTCACAGAACCATCGTCGACATACTCGACGACCCCGCACTTGGCGGCGGCATTCAACATATCGCGGACTGCTTGCAATCATACCTAAAGCGCGCTGATCGCGATGATCAGAAGCTGATTGAATATGCCGACCGTCTTGGCAACGGCGCGGTGTTCAAACGGTTGGGCTTTCTGGCGGAGCGGCTGAATGATGGCAGCGAGCTCATTCAGCTGTGTCAAACGCGGTTGAGCACTGGTCTTGCCAAGCTCGACCCTGCCTTGCCCGCTCAGCGCATCAATACCAGATGGAAACTCCGGCTGCCCGAAACCTGGGCGAAGGGGTCCGCGCAATGATTGATCGCCGCGAGATACTTGACGCCGCCGCGCAAACGTCGCTCACACCTCACGTTGTTGAAAAGGACTATGTCCTCGGCTGGATGCTTGCTGGCATTTCACGTCACAGCGAGCTTACCGACAACTGGGTGTTCAAAGGAGGCACGTGCCTCAAGAAATGCTTCTTCGAGACGTATCGTTTCTCGGAAGATCTGGATTTCACGCTGCGTGATGCAGGACTAATTGACGAAGCTTTCCTGAAACGGGTCTTTGCTGAAATTGGCGAGCGCATCTACGACGAGACTGGCATCGAAATTCCCTCACAGCTTCAGGAATTTGAAATTCTCCAGAACCCACGCGGCAAAATCATGTGCCAGGGCAAGATCAGTTACAAAGGCCCTGTTTCGTCAAGCCATGGATTGCCAAGAATCAAGCTTGATCTGACGGCAGATGAACGGATTGTTCTGCCACCTGTCCGAGCGCAAATATTCCACCCATATTCCGATGCGCCTGAACAAGGAATCTCGGTCCTCGCTTATGACTACGTCGAAGCCTTTGCCGAGAAGTTCCGGGCGCTTGCCGAACGGACCCGTCCACGCGACCTCTACGATGTCGTAAATCTCTATCGCAACGTTGAAGCAAGACCTGAGCCCGTCCCATTTGTGGAAGTGCTTCGCGCCAAGTGTGCGTTCAAGGGAATGGAGCTGCCGCGATTAACTGACCTCGAACCACATCGGGCTGACCTGGAGGCTGGTTGGGCCCACATGCTCAATCATCAACTACCTGCACTGCTGCCTGTTTCGACTTTCTGGGACGCTTTACCTGAAATCTTTGCATGGCTTGGCGGTAGCACGTCGCCAACATTGAATCCCATGCCCCTGGGTCGCGAAAACGTTGTCATCCGTGACAGAATCATTCCGTTGCCAACCGGAGCCAAAGGGCAAACACTCATCGACCTGATCCGATTTGCGGCAACGAACCGCTTGCTTGTTGAGATCGACTATGTCGACAAACAAGGCATACGCTCTACCCGGGACATTGAAGCCTACTCCCTTCGCCGCTCCAAGGCAGGTGATGTCCTGCTGATGGCCGTGCGCGCAGACAACGGCCAAGCCCGCAGTTACCTCGTGGAGAAAATCTTGGATGCAAAGCCCACGCTGAAATCCTTCACACCGAGATACCCAATTGAACTCACGCCATCAGGTCTGCACAATACAGTGTTACCCCGCATCACACGTCGGTGACGGATGGTAGGTAGTTTGAATTTCAAACGAGCGCCTTTAACGCAAACGGCGCGTGTCTGCATTCGGAGCAGTGGCAGAAGCAAAATAGCAGAGGAGCGTCCGCTTGGCCGCAACGTGA
>JANMQE010000269.1:0-1533 GCA_031370195.1 Phyllobacteriaceae bacterium | reverse complement strand
CTCGGTGATCAAGGAGCGCGTCTTCGCGCAGGATTACGCCCGCACGCTTGCCGAATGGCGCGTGAAGTTCCGGGACGCATGGCCAAAGGTCGAAAAACTCGGCTTCGACCAGCGCTTCAGGCGGCTGTGGGAATTTTACCTGTACTACTGCGAGGCGGGGTTCCGGTCGGAATATATCGACGTGCGGCAGGTGGTTTACAGCCGGCGTTGATCAGTATTAGCTTTGGCCAAACGTAAAGGCCCCAAGCCATGATCATCACATCCGAATCCGAACTCGACGCGCTCTACGGCGCGCCCGTGCCGACGGCGCTGACCAAAGAGATCGACTATATCTCGCAGGATTACGGCCGGTACATTTCCGCCTCGCCGCTGCTGATCCTCGCCACCAGCGGGCCTGAGGGGCTCGATTGTTCGCCGCGCGGCGATCCGGCGGGATTTGTGCGCATTGCTGATGCGAAGACGCTGATGATCCCCGACCGGCGCGGCAACAACCGTGTCGACTCGCTTCGCAATATCGTGCGCGACCCGCGCGTGGCGCTGTTGTTCATCATCCCCGGCATTGAAGGCACGATGCGTGTCAACGGGCGGGCGGAGCTTTCCACCGACCCGGACCTCTGCGCCTCGTTTGCGATGGACGGCAAGCTGCCGATCTGCGTGATCATCATCCATGTAGAACGCGCCTACATCCAGTGCAAGAAGGCACTCGTGCGCGGGCGCGTTTGGGATGTGGCAAGCCATGTCAGCGCGGCGGACCTGCCCACAGTAGGGGAGATGATGCAGCGGCTGACGGCGGGCGCGTTTGACGGCAAGGCGTATGATGATGCCTATCCGGAGCGGATGAAGCAGACGATGTATTGAGACCCTGACCCTGCCGGAGAAGCCGGTTGCCAAATGTCGTGTGCAGAATTAGCATTGCAATAGTTTCAACGCCGGAAGGGAGAGGAAGATGCTTTTGACGAGCCACCGAACCTATGGCCCGGTTTGTGCCCTGCAAGGCATATTGCAGGGCTGACCAGAGACAAGCCACGCTCGTTTGGTCTGCCCGATCCGGCTGCTGCGCGTTTCCCAGCGGCTCTTCCCACCGATCAGGATTTGACCAATGTCTCTTATCACTCTCAAAGACCTTGCCGTCACGCTCGGCACGCCGCTCTTCTCAGGCCTCAACGTCTCCATTGAAAAGCACGACCGCATCGGTCTTGTGGCCGCCAACGGGCGCGGCAAATCGACTTTGCTGCGCTTTCTCGGCGGCACGCACGAGGCGACATCCGGCGATCTGACCCGTGCGCGGGGCTTGCGCGTCATCCACGTCGAGCAGGAATTGCCAAGCGAAGCCATCGGCATGAAGTTTGAGGAGTTTGTGCTCGCGGCGTTGACGCCGGAGCAAGCCGACAACGAGAGCTGGCGCGTTGATATTGTGCTGGGTGATCTCGATGTTCCGCACGAGCACCGGCACAAACCGCTCGGCGCGCTCAGCGGTGGCTGGCAGCGGATTGCACTAATCGCGCAGGCATGGATCAGCGAGCCGGACATTTT
>JANMQE010000702.1:0-6540 GCA_031370195.1 Phyllobacteriaceae bacterium | reverse complement strand
GGTATACCGTCAAGGCGAGCGACTGGCGCATCAGCATTCGCAAGGAGATGAATGAGTCGGACACGGATGCGAATACCAAATCCATCGATGCGCTGCTGAATTATGAAACCGTCAAATATTTCAGCAACGAGCGGATGGAGGCAGCGCGGTTTGATAAATCCATGGCGCGCTACGAAACTGCGGCCACCAAGACATGGACATCGCTCGGCTGGCTGAACTTCGGACAAGGCATCATATTTGCCATCGGCATGGCGGCAATGATGGTGCTTTCGGCACTGGATGTTCAAGCCGGAAGACAGTCGATCGGCGACTTTGTGCTCATCAACACACTGCTTCTGCAGCTTTCCATCCCGCTCAATTTCATCGGCATGATCTACCGCGAAATCCGTCAGGGGCTGACAGACATTGAACAGATGTTCGACTTGCTGGACGTCAACGCCGAGGTCGTTGACCGTCCGGACGCAAAGCCGTTGGCGATCAAGACTGGTGCCATCCGGTTCAGCAATGTTGAATTTGCCTATGATCCGGCCCGACCAATATTGAAGGGTGTTTCATTCGAAGTGCCTGCAGGAAAGACAGTCGCGATTGTCGGACCATCAGGTGCGGGCAAATCGACACTGTCGAGGTTGCTGTTCCGGTTCTACGATATCCAGAGTGGCTCGATCACAATAGACGATCAGGACATCCGTGATGTGACGCAAAGTTCGCTTCGGTCTGCTGTCGGAATGGTGCCGCAAGACACTGTGCTTTTCAACGACACGATTGCCTATAACATTCGATATGGCCGGATGGATGCGAGCGAAGAGGCGGTCCAGCAAGCTGCGGAATTGGCGCAGATTGACGGCTTCATTGCTTCCATGCCGGATGGTTACAAATCAATGGTTGGCGAGCGTGGGCTGAAACTTTCCGGCGGCGAGAAGCAAAGGGTGGCCATTGCCCGCACGATCTTGAAAGCGCCGCCGATTCTCATTCTTGACGAAGCGACATCGGCTTTGGACACAAACACCGAGCGTGAAATCCAGGCAGCACTGGACCAGGTTTCAAAAGGCCGCACCACACTTGTGATCGCGCACCGTCTTTCGACAATTATTTCGGCGGACGAGATCATAGTGCTGCAGGACGGAAAGATCGCCGAACGCGGGGCTCATGCACAACTCTTGAAGAAAAAGGGGCTTTACGCTTCAATGTGGAACCGTCAGCGCGAGGCAAGCGAGGCGGCAGAGCGTCTGCGCAAGGCTGAAGAAAGTGATGATCTTGGCGTCGTTGTGCGGCGGAAAATTCCCGAACCGGGTTGAACGAACGACGCCTTCAATTGCGCACGATTGCCATATGATCTAATCACAGGATTGAAATGAGAGAAGCTCATGAGTCTTGTTGATTCAATCCGCAAAACCTTCGTCCCGATTCATCGCGAAGGCTGGCCTTTCATTGGCGCTTTCGCTGCGGTGACATTTTTTCTGTCGTTTTTCTCGGATACGCTGTTTTGGCTCGGCTTGGCGCTGACACTGTGGTGCACCTACTTTTTTCGCGATCCGCAGCGCGTAACGCCGACACTTGAAAGCCTTGTGATCTCTCCAGCGGACGGGATTGTTTCGGCAGTCGGCCCGGCCTATCCGCCGACTGAGCTTGGCCTTGGCGACCGCGAGATGCTTCGGGTATCGGTTTTCATGAATGTATTTTCTGTGCATGTAAATCGCGCGCCGGTGCGCGGCAAAATTGAACAGATCGCTTACAAACCGGGCAAGTTTCTCAATGCTGACCTCGACAAGGCGTCATCCGAAAATGAACGCAACGGGTTGCGCATATCGACGGAAAATGGCGACATTGGCGTGGTACAAATTGCGGGCTTGATTGCACGGCGCATTGTTTGCTGGGCGGGTGAAGGACAATCGATTGGCGCGGGCGAGCGGTTCGGGCTTATCAGGTTTGGTTCGCGGGTTGATGTGTTTTTGCCAAGCGGCGTGAACGTGCGCGTCGCTGTCGGACAGACCGCAATCGCTGGTGAAACTGTGCTGGCGGAGTTTGGCGGCGGGCCGTCATTGTCTCTGGTAAGGATTGCCTGAACGATGGACGCACCGTTTCAACCCTTTGATCCTCACGGTCCGCAACCGCCCGGTCGGCGCATAGGCACAATAGAGCTGCGTTTCATTCTACCCAACCTTATTACAGTGCTGGCCATATGCGCCGGGCTGACGGGTATTCGATTTGCCTTCGAGGGACGAATTGCGGAGTCGGTCGCATTGGTACTGATCGCTGCTTTTCTTGATGGCATTGATGGCAGACTTGCGCGGGCGATGAAGGCGCAGTCAAAATTTGGGGCGCAAATGGATTCGCTCGCCGATATCGTCAACTTTGGCGTCGCCCCGGCGATGGTGCTTTATGCCAGCATTCTGGATCAGGCGCGCTCGCTTGGCTGGATCGCAGCGCTCGTCTACGTCGTTGCCTGCGGTCTTCGATTGGCCCGGTTCAATGTGATGTCGGATGATCCAAACCGCCCGGCATGGAGCAGCGATTATTTCGTCGGGGTACCAGCGCCATTCGGCGCGTTTCTCGTGATGCTTCCACTGTACATCAATTTTCTCGGGCTGGAATTGGGTATCGGTCTGGCGCTGGTGGCGGCTCTTTACACAGTCATCATTGCGTTGTTGATGATCAGCCAAATTCCGATTTTCTCCGGGAAATCGGCGTTTGCAAGAGTTCCCGGTGATGTCATTTTGCCATCGCTGCTGCTGGCGACTGTCTATGTGGCGCTCCTTTTGACCTTTACTTGGGAGACGCTGACCGTCTCCGCCATCTTCTATTTTGCGTCCATGCCGTTCGGGATTTCGGCATTCAAAAAGCGCGTTGCTGAGGATAAACAAAAAAACGCCGAAGCTTCGGCCGGAGACGAATCAGAACCGGTAACTGAATAATGATCATGCGTCATCAAGCCCGAGACTCTTGATCGCAACACGCCGCGCCTCGACATAATCGGTCTTGCCGGAGCCAAGCACGGGAATTTCATCGACCTCGATGACGTCCGCAGGAAACATGAGTTCCGTTACTCCCGCCTTCTTGCCGTGTGTTTGTATCTCGGACTTGTCCGGCTTGTCGTGGGTGGTGATGAGGATTATCCGCTCGCCCTTGCGCTTGTCCGGCACCGAAACGGCGGCGTGGCGGTCCTCCGGCCAGAGTGACGACACGAGCATCTCGATGGCACCCAAAGAGACCATTTCACCGGCGATCTTGGCAAAGCGCTTGGCGCGACCGCGAATGGTCATGCAGCCGTCGGCATCAAACGAAACAATATCGCCGCTGTCGTGCCATGCATCGCTGAGCGGCTGCAACTCACCCGGCCGGTCAGCCAGCATGTAGCCGAGCATGACATTTGGACCGGCAAGCCACAACCGGCCGCCTTGCTCAATGCCTTCCACGGGTTCAAGTCGCGCAGAAATCAAGGGCAGCAACCGTCCGACCGTTCCATCACGACTGTGAGTCGCCGTATTGACAGAAACTACCGGCGCAACCTCGGTCATGCCGAAGCCTTCGAGAATGCGTGTGTCAAACCTTTGCGCATAAGTCTTGCGCGTTTCCGCGCGGACGGCTTCCGCGCCTGCGACGACAAAGCGCAAAGATGAAAAGTCATCGTCTTTTGCAGCTCGGGCGTAGCCGGCAAGAAACGTATCGGTGCCGAACATGATCGTCGGGCGGACTTTTGCGGCGATTTGCGGGATCAGTTTGTAGTGCAGCGGCGAGGGATACAGGAACAGCTTCACACCGAACAGAAGCGGCAGGATTGTGCCCCCGGTCAGACCGAAGGAGTGGAAAACCGGGAGCACATTGAACAGCGTGTCCTTCACCGAAATCGAGACGCGAGCCTCCGCCTGCGCGGCGTTGGCGTGCAAATTGCGATGTGAAAGCACGACGCCCTTCGGGGTGCCTTCGGAGCCGGAGGTGAAAAGGATTACTGCCGGATCGTCAGCGTTGACCTTGCTCAAAGGCACCGACCACATCAGCAATGCGAGCAGCTTTTCCGGCATCGACACGGTCTCGCGCAAATCTTCCAGCCAGACGATCTTGGCATCAGTGCTGTTTACGGCAGTGACGAGTTCGCCAAGTTCGGCTTTTTCGATGAAGGCCTTGGACGAAATTACAGTCCTGATCTTCGCCGTGCGAATGGCGGAGGCAATATTGGCCGGACCTGCCGTATAGTTCAGCATCGCGGCAACCCGTCCACCTGACTGAAGGCCGAAGAAGGTCAGCACCGCGCCATTGGCGTTCGGGAGGAGGACGCCGACAGCTTCGCCGGGCACCGTCACCTTTGCGAACCGGCGGCCAAGCACGCGCGCCCCGACCAGCATCCGTTTACGGGTCAGCGAGCCGGTGACCGTATCTTCAATCGCAACACCGCCGGTTCCGCAGCGTTTTGCGGTTTCAACCATGGCATTGAACAGCCCTGCATCGAGGTCATTGGACAAAAGCCGGGCTTCAGCGAGACGATCAAACAAGGCATTTCCCGGATTTGATGCGGCAACGCCTGCCTTTTGCAGCATCGCTTCGATGGTTTCTGCTGGGCGGGCTGAGATTTCGATCTTCGGCAGGTAGTTGCACGGCATTTCGTCGCGTGGATGGAATGAAGACGGCAGAAACCGGGTGTTGCCAGCGTGAATGGCGACGACCTTGGCATTGGCTGCGGTCGCCATCCGTGCAACGGCGCGATAGAGGCGGAAGGATCTGGCGTCCGGCTCGACCGGTGCAGGCATATAAACCGCGATATGCGCGCCCATTTGCAACTGGGAAAAAACGCGGCGGTTTTTCAAAATCTGATCGGGCGCAAACACGGTTGTGCGCGCCAGTGGACGCAGGAAGGTTACGAGGCGGTTGCCGGCCGCGCGGGGATCGAGAATATGCAGCGTGCTGGCGGGCAGCAGTGCCATCATGAGCGCGGCGTCGAACTGCGCTTGATGTGAAATGACATAGACCAGCGGGCCGCTGGTGTCGCCGGTATGGCGAAGGCTTTTGTCGTCGATGCGATACATCAGCTTGAGTGGCAGATACCAGAACGCCTGGGGGAACGACAGTTTTCGCGTGAACAGCAAATAGATCACCCCAGCCATGACGGCCACAGTGATCACCCCAATCAGCGCGAAGGCCATGCCGGTCTCCTCCCGATCCCGCAGCGGCCGCGCCGCTTGATTGCGAACGTTAACGGCTTGCGGGCCGCCGTCAAGCATACACCAGTCAGCGGGGAGGTTGATAAGTTACGAAGCGATTTTGGCGGACGACATAAAGCTGGCCGCTCTCGGTGACATCCGGATAGGCGAGCCGCGCAATCTTTGCTCCGACCTCGGACGGGTGCGGCAAGGTCGCCGGGTCTTCGCCCGGGGCTGCTTGCGCGCGCATCGCCGTGCGGGTTGCGCCGGGATCAACGGAGTTGACCTTCAGCCGCGTCTGCGCGGTTTCCTCTGCCCACGAGCGGGCCAATGTTTCGACCGCAGCTTTGGAAGCCGCGTAAGGCCCCCAATAGGCACGGGCGGTATGAGCGACGCTTGAGGACAACAGCAGCGCGCGTCCGGCGTCGGATTTGCGCAAGAGCGGGTCCAGCGACCGGATCAGCCGCCAGACGGACGTGACATTCAATGTCAACAGCCGTTCAAACACTTTAGCCTCGACATGGCCGATGGGCGAGATGGTGCCAAGCATCGCGGCGTTGCCGACCATGATGTCAAGTTTGCCCCACCGCTCATGGATTGCGCCGCCCAGCCGGTCAATGCCAGCCATGTCGGCAAGGTCCAGCGGGACGAGCGTGGCTTCGCCGCCAGCGGCTTTGATCTCATCGTCAAGGTCTTCAAGCCCGCCTTGCGTGCGGGCAACCGCAATGACGTGCGCGCCGGCAACGCCGAGCTCCTTGGCAATGTGATAGCCGATGCCGCGCGAGGCTCCTGTGACGAGGGCGATGCGGCCAGAAAGCGGTTTGGTCATTCAGCCGTTGCTCGCCAGGAGTGAGAGGGTGCGAATCTTTTCAGTGCCGTCGCGGTCAAGCAGCCGTGTCGGATATTCGCCGGTGAAACAGGCATCGCAAAATTGCGGCGCGTCGTTGTTGCGGCCCGGCTCGAAGACAGCGCGGTAGAGGCCGTCGATGGAGAGGAAGGCCAGCGAGTCGACGCGGATGAATTCCGCCATCTCGGCGATTGACATGCGCGAGGCGAGAAGCTTCGACTTCTCCGGCGTATCGACGCCATAATAGCAAGACGACATGGTCGGCGGCGATGCAATGCGCATGTGCACTTCGGCAGCACCGGCGTCGCGGACCATCTGGACGATCTTCTGGCTGGTCGTGCCGCGAACGATGGAGTCGTCAACCAGCACGACGCGCTTGCCTTCCAGCATGCGCTGGTTGGCGTTGTGCTTGAGCTTGACGCCCATGTGGCGGATGGAATCGGTCGGCTGAATGAAAGTGCGGCCGACATAGTGATTGCGGATGATGCCGAGCTCAAATGGCAGACTTGCGGCTTGAGAAAACCCGATGGCGGCGGGCGTTCCGGAATCCGGAACAGGCAC
>JANMQE010000243.1:0-3294 GCA_031370195.1 Phyllobacteriaceae bacterium | reverse complement strand
GCCGCGCCCCGCCGGGATTCCGGGGGCCGAGCTTGCCGGGGTGTTCGATGCGATGCCCTATCTCGTGCAGCAGAATAAGCGTGTCGGCGGCGAGGACATTCAATCGAGCGCTTGGGCCGAGGAAGCCATTGTTGCAGGTGGCAAGCATGTCGTGGTCATCGGCGGCGGCGATACCGCATCTGACTGTGTTGGTACGGCGTTCCGCCAAGGTGCGGTGCGAGTCACGCAGCTCGACATCCGCCCGCAGCCTCCGGAGAAAGAAGACAAGATGTCCGTCTGGCCCTATTGGGCGACCAAGATGCGCACGTCTTCGAGCCAGGCAGAAGGCGCGGAACGCGAGTTTCAGGTGGCGACGCTTGCATTTGTTGGCGAAGACGGAGTGCTTACCCATGTGAAGTGTTGTGAAGTGGATGAGAAGCGCAAGCCGATTGCAGGCAAGGAGTTTTTCATCAAGGCGGATCTGGCGTTCATAGCCATCGGCTTCTCCGGCCCGCTTGAGGGCGGTCTGCCCGACAGGATGGGCGAACAGCTTGCAGTTTCGACGGACCGGCGTGGTTCGGTGAATGTGGTTGCCAACACCAACGACTACCGTACCAACATGGACAGATTTTATGTGGCCGGTGATGTGCGCCGCGGACAATCGCTTGTTGTCTGGGCAATCCGTGAGGGCCGTCAGGCCGCGCGCGCGATTGATGAAGCGCTGATGGGTGTCAGCGTTCTGCCGAGGTAGTCTTGCGTCAAGGATTGGTTGTCACGCTGCCGGTTTGTCCATCCGGCATCGGAGATATTGTCGTGCGGGTTCGGAGCTCATCGGTGCGTCCGGGCTGGGGCTTTGGCATTTCACCACGCTGGTATAGCGCGTCTGCGGGCAATTCACCGCTGGTCTTTGCCGGTGACGCGCTGCCGCCGAGCAATTCGCCTGCGCCATCAAAAGCGGGGTCGAAGAGCGATATCGGCGGCAGACTTGTGATATTTTGCGGCAGAATGCTTGGCGGCTTTACCGGCCCCGGCAAGGAAAACGGCCCGATTGTTGTGGCGAGCGGGGTTGCTTGGGGCAACGTCCCCAAGGCGACACGGATCGGCTTTTCAGCAAAAAAGGCGGCTTTGCGTCTGCCTGCCTTTGTCAGATTTATGCCGTCGCTGGAGCGCAGTTTTGCAGGCTGGCCGGTGTAATCAAAACCATTGATGGTGAAACTGCCATTGTCGTCGAGAAAGCCATCCCAGATGTCGACGAACTGACCGGAAATGCTTTCAGCCTTGTTCTGGTAGCTGTCGTTGAACGCAAGGATGCCTGCGCTCATCGTCTGTTGCTTGAACGGTGGGAGACCAACCCAGACAACAGGCACGCCGGACGTTTTCAATGCCGCCGCAAATGTATCGAGGCGACGGTCATATTCGGCGCTCCATATCGGGCTTTGAATCTGCTCGCGCGTTCCGCCGACCAACATCTGCTGCCGGTCATTTGTGCCAATCATGACAACCACGGCACTTGGCTTTGTTTCACTTATCAGGCCGCCAATATTCTGGGGCCAATCGTACACGTCAGCGCGCACGAAGCCGGACGAGCCGCTGGACTTGTCAACGATGCGAACGGCTGCTTCCGGTTCGAACGCCTCGTCCAGGCCTTCCGCCAAGCCCCCGGCCATGAAGTCGCCGACCACGAGCACAGTCTTTGCATCTGCGGCCTTTTCAGGAACCAATGGGGTTGCTTCAGTCGGGGGTGCCGTTGCAGGCAGACCTACAAACGACGGGTTTGCGGATTTGCGTTTCTTCCGGCCCGGTGTTTTTGATGTCTTGGCGATTTTCTTGCGTTTCGGTGCATCTGGCACAAGAATCACGCGTTGCTTTGCCGGTCTCAGGCCGAAAAACTCCAGTATCGATGGCGACCGCTTGTCCTGTGCGGATGCTGTTTCCATGCCAAAGGGCAGCGGCAAAGCGATGCATGCCGCCAAACTGATCGTGAAGAGCTTTGCAGGCAGAGATGTCACGCTTCAACCCTTCGTGCGCCGGGAACATTCCATTTCAGCGATTTCGCATATAGTCGAGAAGTTCCTTGCTTGGATAACCATCCGGCTTCAACCCGGCGGCCTGCTGATAGGCCAAGATGCCCGCCTTTGTGCCGGAACCGATATTGCCATCCGGCTTGCCTTCATAGAAGCCCGCACTGGAGAGGCGCTGTTGCAGCTCTTCCCGCTCCGGAATGCTGAGCAAGGTGAACGGACGCTTCCAATCGCGCACAAGCTCCTTGTTGCCGGCGATCCTGTCGGCGAGCAGGCCGACGGCGAGCGCGTATTTGTCGGCATTGTTATAGGCCTTTATGACGCGGAAATTCTTGAGCATCAGGAATGCAGGCCCGCTGCGCCCGTCGGGCAGCTTCAGCGTCGCGCTGTCGCCTCCGTTGCGGAACGGTTTCCCGTTTGCCCGTGTGACGCCAAGTGAAGCCCATTTATCGAGGCTCGCGGCACCGGCAGGAAACTTTCCGGAACCGGGCAGTGACACTTCGTATCCCCACGTCCGGCCTGATTGCCAGCCGTTTTTGCGCAGCAGATTGGCCGAAGACCCGAGAGAATCCGGAATGGAATTCCAGATATCGCGGCGGCCGTCGCCATCGACATCCACGCCGTAAATCATGAAACTTGTCGGGATGAATTGGGTGTGCCCCATCGCGCCAGCCCAAGAGCCTTGCAAACCCTTGACCGAGATATCGCCGCGCTGGAGAATTTTGAGCGCGGCAATCAGTTGGGACCTCGCAAATTTGGCGCGGCGCTTGTCGGCATAGGCAAGAGTTGCCAGCGAGCGGATCACCGAGCGGACCACTTCCGGGCGCTTGAGGATCTCGCCGTAATTTGATTCCATCGACCAGATTGCCAGGAGAATGTGGCGATCAACGCCGTAGGCACCCTCGATGCGGTCCAGCCAAGGCTTGTATTTGCGGGCCATCGCCTGACCGTTTTCGGCTGAGCGCTCGTGCACGCGGTTGTCGAAATAGTCCCAGACCGGGGCTTTGAACTCCGGCTGTGTGCGCGCCTTTTCAAGGACGACGGGGTCAATCTCGTCAATGCCGGCAAAGGCGGCGCGGTAAGTGGCGGAAGTTATGCCGTTCTTGGCGGCAATATTGGCAAAGCTTGCGATGAAGCCGCGAAACCCGGCGTCTGCGCTTGCTGAAAGCGGCATAAACGCTCCCGCAATCAGCGAGGCGGCACCAGCCAGAATGCTGCGACGGGTAATAGTATCATGCTGCATGGCGACCATCCTTTTTTGTATTGCGAATCTTGACCAATCATCGCTTGGCCG
>JANMQE010000214.1:0-4325 GCA_031370195.1 Phyllobacteriaceae bacterium | reverse complement strand
GACCAGCTCAAGCAGCTCGGCGTCGTCGACCATGTCCGCCTTGTTCAGGTAGACCACGATGTACGGCACGCCCACCTGACGGCTCAGCAGGATGTGCTCGCGCGTCTGCGGCATCGGGCCGTCCGCGGCCGAGCACACCAGGATCGCGCCGTCCATCTGCGCCGCACCGGTGATCATGTTCTTCACATAATCCGCATGGCCCGGGCAGTCGACGTGCGCGTAGTGGCGCTTGGGCGACTCGTATTCCACGTGCGCGGTCGAGATCGTGATGCCGCGAGCCTTCTCTTCCGGCGCCGCGTCGATCGCGTCGTAGGCCTTGAACTCGCCACCAAACCGCTCCGCACCGAGCTTCGTCAGTGCCGCCGTCAGCGTCGTCTTGCCGTGATCCACGTGACCAATCGTGCCCACGTTGACGTGCGGCTAGGTGCGTTCGAATTTACCCTTTGCCATGACTCAAACCTCTAAATTGAAAACACGGAACTTTTGAGCAGTGCGGCCATGGGGGGCCGCTTCTTGATCTTCGCATTCAGGGACGAATGCAAAACTGAATGATCAGGCCTTCTTCATGACCTGCTCGGCGATATTGGCTGGCGCTTCGGCGTAGTGATCGAATTCCATCGTGAAAGTGGCACGCCCCTGTGTCTGCGAGCGCAGACTGGTGGCATAGCCGAACATTTCGCCCAAGGGCACTGTCGCATCGATCACCTTGCCCGACGGCGCATCATCCGATCCTCGCAACACGCCGCGGCGCCGACTCAGATCACCCATGACGTCACCCATGTAGTCCTCGGGCGTCACCACTTCGATTTTCATGACGGGTTCCAGCAGCACCGGACTGGCCTTGTGGAAACCTTCCTTGAAACCCATCGAGCCGGCGATCTTGAACGCCATTTCGCTGGAATCGACCTCATGATACGAGCCATCGATCAGGCGAATCTTGATGTCGACGACCGGGAAGCCGGCCAGCGGACCGGTGGTCATCGCTTCTTGAATACCCTTGTCGACGGCGGGGATGTATTCCTTCGGAATCGTGCCACCGACGATCGCGTTCTCGAATGCGTAACCGTGTCCACGTTCCTGCGGAATGATCTCCAGCACGACATGACCAAACTGACCCTTGCCACCGGACTGGCGAACGAACTTGCCTTCCTGCTTGACCTGCTTGCGGATCGTCTCGCGATACGCGACCTGCGGCTTGCCGACATTGGCCTCGACATTGAACTCGCGGCGCATGCGATCGACGAGGATATCCAGATGCAATTCACCCATGCCGGCAATGATGGTCTGACCGGACTCTTCATCCGACTTGACGCGGAATGACGGGTCTTCGGCAGCCAAGCGGTGAAGGGCGATGCCCATCTTTTCCTGGTCAGCCTTGGTCTTGGGCTCGATGGCGATCTGGATGACCGGCTCAGGGAAAATCATCCGTTCAAGGATAACCGGCTTCATCGGATCACAGAGCGTATCACCCGTTGTGGTGTCCTTGAGGCCAGCCAAAGCAACGATATCGCCTGCGAAGGCTTCTTCAATATCGACGCGGTCATTTGCGTGCATTTGCAGCATGCGGCCGATGCGTTCCTTCTTTTCCTTGACCGTATTGTCAAGGCCCATGCCCTTGGTGAGTTTGCCCGAATAGATGCGGCAGAAGGTGAGCGAGCCGACGAACGGATCGTTCATGATCTTGAATGCGAGCAACGAAAGCGGCTCGTCATCGGAAGCGCGGCGCGTAACCTCAGCTTCGGTCTTCGGGTCGATGCCCTTGATGGACGGAATATCAAGCGGCGACGGCAGATATTCGACAACACCGTCGAGCAAAGGCTGGACGCCCTTGTTCTTGAAGGCTGAACCACAAAACACCGGATAGAACTGGCTGGTGATTGTGCCCTTGCGGATAAGCGCGCGCAGCTGCTCATTGTCGGGCATCACGCCATCCAAATAGGCTTCCATCGCGCCTTCGTCCATATCGACGGCAACTTCGATCAGCTGGTTGCGGTACAGGGCGGCCTTTTCCTTCAGGTCGTCGGGAATCTCGACAACATCCCACTGCGCGCCAAGCGACTCGTCGCGCCAGACCAGAGCGTTCATTTCGATCAAATCGACGATGCCCTTGAAGTCGCTTTCAGCGCCAATCGGCAACTGCATGACGGCAGCGCGGGCACCGAGACGGCTCTTGATCATTTCGACGCAGCGGTAAAAGTCAGCGCCGATCTTGTCCATCTTGTTGACGAACACCATGCGCGGAACATTGTACTTGTCGGCCTGACGCCAGACCGTTTCGGTTTGCGGCTCGACACCGGCGTTGGCGTCGAGCAGAGCGACAGCGCCGTCGAGAACGCGCAGCGAGCGCTCGACTTCAATCGTGAAGTCAACGTGGCCCGGCGTGTCAATAATGTTGAAGCGGCGAAGACGGCCGTCACGGGCCTTCCAATAGGTCGTGGTCGCGGCAGACGTAATGGTAATGCCGCGTTCCTGCTCCTGCTCCATCCAGTCCATCGTCGCGGCACCGTCATGCACTTCGCCAATTTTGTGCGACTTGCCGGTGTAATAAAGAATGCGCTCGGTGGTCGTGGTTTTGCCGGCGTCAATATGCGCCATGATGCCGAAATTTCGGTAGTCTTCGATCTTATATTCGCGAGCCATGGGAGGTTGCCCCTAAATCTTTCTTCGGAGTTACCAGCGATAATGCGCGAAGGCACGGTTGGCGTCGGCCATCCGGTGCGTATCTTCGCGCTTCTTCACGGCGGAACCGCGATTGTTCGCCGCATCGAGCAATTCGCCCGACAGACGGTCAACCATGGTGGTTTCATTGCGTCCGCGGGCGGCATTGATCAGCCAGCGGATGGCGAGCGCCTGACGGCGTTCCGGACGAACATCGACCGGCACCTGATAGGTCGCACCACCGACACGGCGTGAGCGAACTTCAACGTGCGGAGCAACATTGCCAAGCGCCGTGTGGAACAGACCAACCGGCTCCTGCTTCGACTTCGACTGAACCGAGTCCAGAGCGCCATAAACGATTGTTTCAGCAACGGACTTCTTGCCATCATACATGATGGCGTTCATGAATTTCGTGATGACCAGATCGCCGAACTTCGGGTCCGGATTGATCTCACGCTTTTCTGCACGATGGCGACGGGACATATCTCGACCTCTTACTTCGGACGCTTCGCGCCGTACTTGGAACGGCGCTGCTTGCGGTTTTTGACACCCTGTGTGTCGAGGACGCCGCGGATGATGTGATAGCGCACACCCGGCAAATCCTTGACGCGGCCGCCACGGATCATGACGACAGAGTGCTCCTGAAGGTTATGGCCTTCACCCGGAATGTAGCCGATGACCTCAAAACCATTGGTGAGGCGCACCTTGGCAACCTTGCGGAGAGCCGAGTTCGGCTTCTTCGGGGTCGTGGTGTAGACGCGAGTGCAAACGCCACGCTTTTGCGGGCACTGCTGCATCGCCGGAACCTTGTTACGCTTGACCGGCGCAGTGCGCGGCTTGCGGATAAGTTGGTTTACGGTAGGCATTAAACCTTCCTCTTGTCTCTCGTTCGGGCCCCGAAAGGCGAATTCCTGGCTCCACAGGCATTGCCTGTATTCCATGCACGAAATCGGGCCACCGACCCGCTCCTAAGAGCGGCGCGCCCGAAATACGCAGAGGAAACGCTCGCGCGTTTCATGACCCAGCAATGGCATTCCCGTGGATCGAACCTTGTTTGAGGTGAACTCCAGAACGTGTCGTTCCGAAAAACCCAACCTCACATAGGCTCTGACTGGAGCGGGGAATACAGAAGGCTCACCGGCACGTCAACCCCGAAACCGCTGTTTTCTCTGACCGAATGGCACGGAGGCGCATTTTGCGGGGCGGTTTGGGCACGATCCGGCGGCAGCAGACGAATTCGGGTGGACAGCAGGTGACCGGAAGCGAATTTGACCAGCCAATGCAGGTCGATTCTGCGTTGCATGACGGGCGATTCCGCCGATTTCCGGAAACATAGCCTTACCCTCGCCCCGCAAACCCCTGATTCCATTGAGAATCAAAAAGGCCGCGCAGTTTCCTGCGCGGCCTTGATCGGATGCAGTGCCGATTACTCGGCCGGCTGGACCATGCCTTCCAGCATCGGCGTGGCGATTGCCGCTCCGGTGGTCTTGCGGCGCTCGTCGAGGATCAGATCGTCGCGGCCGGTGGCGATGCGGCGGATCTGGTTCATCGTGCCGCCCGTGCCTGCCGGGATAAGCCGGCCGACAATGACGTTTTCCTTCAGGCCCTGCAGCGTGTCGATCTTGCCAGCCACCGATGCCTCGGTAAGCACGCGGGTTGTTTCCTGG
>JANMQE010000197.1:0-5958 GCA_031370195.1 Phyllobacteriaceae bacterium | reverse complement strand
GACTATGCCGTGCTGCACGTGTTCAAGTGTTGTCGCAGCTGTCAGAAACTCCTCGCTGTCCATGCAGTTTCACCACCAATATTGCTGCTGCGGAACACAAGGCTGCTCCAAGACGCAATGAGCCTACCCTCAATCAAGAACCGTCGATATCCATTTGCAGAGACCGCTAATCCTTGCGTTGCCGCTTGATAATTGCGCAGCCGTAGGGCGCAAGAGTCCACGCGCCGCCCGCCACCTCACCGGACAAGAGCTCGGTTCCCCGAGGCACGTCTGGCAAGTTTACAGTTCCGTCGGTTGTGTTTAAAATGAAGTAAAGTTCGCGGTCATCCGCCTGTCGCACCGTGACTTCAACCCCCTTCGGCAAGTCTGCCATGAGCGGTGCGGCACCTGCGGGCCCGATAACGGACGAAACGAGCTGGGCTGCGAGTTCGGTCGTCAAGTAGGTGCCCACATATACCACTTGACCGTCGCCGTGTGGCCGCCGCGTGACAACCGGCGAACCCTGAAGAAAGCGATTTGACCATCGGCCAATTGCCTCGGTACCGGGTGCGAGCTCAAGCTGCTCGTAAAGATGAGCGGCGGTAAATTCCTGATTGCCAAATGTGAAGGTGTAATGGCGTCCGGCAGACGTCGCCGGTGGAACCACTTCGCTCACATGACCGCCGTTCACTTTGTTGTCCCGCCACGTAAACAGGCCGTCAGCGCCAGGACCGGCAAGTCGCCCGAATTCGTATACCTTGACGCCCGCGAGTTCTGACAAACCGGCGGCTGGAGCCTGCACACGGTGAACGTGATTGTCGGTGTCGCGCGTTCCAGTCATGGCTGAGAGGATCAGTGTTCCGCCAGCGGCAACGAAAGCTTCAATGCGAGCGGTCCATTCAGGCTTCCACATCACCCAATGGGGAATATAGAGCGCCCTCAGGCGGCTTAGGTCGTCTTCAGGATGGATAAAGCCACACGCGATCCCTGCCTCGTAACAGTGCCGGTGAAGGAGCGTTGCGTCCTCCATTGGCGATGGCAGTCCCATGGCGTAAGTCTTGTAGGCTTCCTGATTGTCAAAATCGGCACCGGCGATCCCCAAATCCATGCGGACATGTGTGCCGAGGATATCGGACTTCAGGCGCGTCATTTCCTGGAAAAACTGCGTCGCCTCTTCATAGCGGCGGCGTGGCACATCGTCATGATCAATCACGCCCATCCAATATATCTCGGCACCAAAGTGCGCCGGACGCCAGCGAAAGAACATGAGCCCGTCTGCGCCGCGCGCAACCGAGCTGAGCGCCATGCGACGCATTTCGCCGGGCTCCGGTGTCATGGTCGAAAACGCGGGCTGCGATCCAAGGCCTGACGCCTGCTCGGGGACGATGAAGTTGCCGGACCAGGCACGACACATGTCGAGATGAAGGGCTTGTGTCGCCGCATGGCCACCGCCCCGACGGAATTCGTCGTACAACATCGGGTAAATGTCGAACCCGATGAAGTCCAGA
Organism: Phyllobacteriaceae bacterium; assembly: GCA_031370195.1. Classification (GTDB taxonomy): domain Bacteria; phylum Pseudomonadota; class Alphaproteobacteria; order Rhizobiales; family Rhizobiaceae; genus JANMEX01. The sequence goes on along the minus strand of JANMQE010000197.1, from coordinate 4,471 downwards.
TCCTGTCCGAATTGGCCACGAAAATCGATATCAGCCAAGTTTCCAAGATTGTGGAATACAAACCAATCGGGGTTCACGGCTCGCAAAATTTGAACCTGATCATGCTGGAATACTGCTGTGGCAAACGCGAGGAACCGATGGAAATCCTGCACGTGACCGGGCGACAGAAAAGACGGGGCCATGTCGCGTGGAAGATCAACTTGAGCAAAATTATTGTAAGCCAACGCCCAGAAATCGCCACCCCAAGCGTGGTTCAGGGCCATAATGTCATTGCCGTATTTGGTCTGCAGCCAATTCTGGAATGCGAGAGTGCAGGATGGCGAATAGCTTTCAGAGACGGTCGTGTTCAACTCATTGTCTGTCTGCCAGCCGATCACGGCGGGGTTGGAGCGGTAGTGTTCGGCCATGGCTTGGGTGATCCGGCGCGAGTGCGCGCGCAGAACCGGACTCGTCGTATCGCAATGCTGGCGCGAACCGTGGCGCGCCTGTCTGCCATTGGAATCCACCCGAAGAACCTCGGGGTAATTGACAGTCACCCAGCGCGGCGGCGTCGCGGTCGGTGTGCACAGTATCGTGTTGATGCCGTTCCGGGCCAGCACTTCGATTGCCCGGTCAAACAGCTCGAACTCAAAATGCCCTTCGTAGGGCTCCCAAAGGTGCCAAGCAAATTCACCCATTCGAACTGTATTTGCGCCCGCCGTCGCAAGGCGTTCGGCATCACGCTCCCAATAGCTTTCATCGACGTGCTCAGGGTAGTGCGGGGCACCCAAGATAAAATCGTGATGATTTAGCGTGCGCCAGACAGACAATGGTGGAGGAGGCTTTCTGGACATTACATTTCTCGTTTGTGCGCATGAAGGTCGGTCGAAAAGAATGCTCTGCTGGTTCAATCACTCAAAGTTCATACGAATTCTGGCGCGAAAGTGGTTCACGGCGCTTGGCCTCATCATCAGACATTTTCTCTTGTAAGCCGGATGTTACGGATTGCATTCTGGCGCTGTCAATGCTTAATTTACAAAATAAGGAAAGAATGCCGTGAAGTTGAAGGGGGACCAGCAAACATCCCGCGCCTTGAATCGAAGGCTGATCCTGAACCTATTGCGGCGTCATGCCGCGATGTCCCGCGTCGAGATTGCAGCGGTAACTGGTCTGAGTTCAGCTGCTGTGACGTTCGTGACCACTGAGCTTATGGAAGAAGGTTTGGTAGTTGAGGGTGAGGCGTCGAAGGGCGGTGGCGGTCGCAGGCCGGTTCCACTATCAATCAATGTATCGAGCCGTCTTGCCATCGGCATCAAGCTGACAGCAACTGCACTGGAAGCGGCGCTGTGCGATCTTTCAACAACCGCACGCAAAACGCTCATCAGTCCAATTCCTGATACTCAGCCCGAAACCGTGGTCCACCACGCCGCAATGGTCGTGCGCGCGCTTATGCCAGATGCGCTCGAGCGCGCCGACAAGTTGATCGGCATAGGGCTTGCGTTGCCCGGCAGCTACGACGTTGACCGTGGGATTTGCACTGTCATGCCCCGTTTTGGATGGGAGAATGTACCGATTGCCGACATGCTGGCCAAAGTGGTCGATGCGCCGGTTTGGGTTGACAATGATGTCAACTCGTTTGCATTGGCACAGCATCTTTTTGGCCAAGGGCAAAGCAAACGCCAGATGATGGCGTTGGCGATCGGCGCGGGTGTTGGCGCGGCCTTTGTTACCGACGGGGTGCTTCATCGCGGGGCACAGGGCATGGCTGGTGAAATCGGGCATCTGATTACCGTCCCGGGTGGTCGCTTGTGCCAGTGCGGGCGCAAAGGATGTTTGGAAACATATTGGTCGGATGTTTCGCTTGATGCTGACTGGGCCACCCATGTGGCGCGTCATCCGAAAAGCAATCCTGACTTGGTAAGTGCGGCTGATTCGGGAGATGAAGCGGCGCTTTCTTTGCTGCGTGCAGCGGGCACTGGCCTCGGGACGGTGTTGGCCACAGCGGTCAGCATGATTGATCCGGATGTTATCATTGTCGGCGGTGAAGGGGTCCGTTTCGGCGAGCATCTTCGCAATCCGATGGGTGCCCGACTGGATGAACTCGCCTTCAGATCCAGACCGGAAATCATATTTGACTGGCAGGACGATTCTTGGGCGCGAGGCGCTGCAGCGCTCGCGTTGCAGAAGTTTTTCAACTTTGAAATTGCGGAAGGCGCAGCCCAGCCGGGCCAAGCGTGAATTCAACGAGGCACTTGAATTCGCTTTGAGTGGCCAGAATGGGCCTTCATATGGACGTGAATGATCACGAATATAATTTTTTCTAACTATGTTAAAAATGTTGCCGTCCGCCAATCCATTCGCTAACCTTTCTTTAGGGAGCGGTAAAAGCCGCACCTGCGACATGGGAGGAATACATGCGTATAAATGCTCCGCGCCTGCGGAATGTGGCCGGTTGGGCCGCTGGAATAAGCCTTATGGCCCTCAGTTCAGCTTGGGCTGCAGATGTTACAGTCTGGTGCTGGGCACCGGAATTCAACGGTGCCGCGATGAATGAGGCGATCTCGCGCTACACCGCTGCCAATCCTGACACCAAGATAACTGTCGTGGATTTTGCCAAGGGTGACCTTGAGCAGAAGCTGCAAACCCAGCTTGCCTCAGGTACGACAGATGGACTGCCGGACATCGTCCTGATCGAGGATTATGGTGCACAAAAATATCTCCAGTCTTTCCCCGGTGCCTTTGAACCACTAACCGACAAGCTCGACTACTCAAAGTTTGCCACCTACAAGGTCGCATTGGCGACTGTGGGAGACCAGACTTACTCGCTGCCTTTCGATTCCGGCGCGGCTGGGCTGTTCTACCGCACTGATCTCTTGGCAGAAGCGGGCTACAAGTCCGAGGACCTGCAAGACATCACGTGGGAGAAGATGACCGAGATTGGCCTCGCAGTAAAAGCCAAGACCGGCAAGCCGATGTTCTCCGTGGACATGAATGACGCCGGGGCCATGCGCATGATGCTGCAATCTGCAGGTTCATGGTATTTCACGCCCGATGGCAAGCCCAACATCAAGGACAATCCGGTTTTCAAGGCTGCCCTTCAGACGTACGTAAACATGCTCAAGACACCCGATCTTTACAAGCAGGTTTCGGGTTGGGGTGACTACACCGGCGCGTTCAACAATGGTGATGTGGCAGGTGTCTTTACCGGCGTCTGGATGACTGGCGGCATCAAAGGCAACAACATGTCCGGCAAATGGGGCGTGGCTCCTGTGCCGAAACTGTCGAATGTTGAAGGTGCCGGCCATGCAACGAACCTCGGCGGTTCAAGCTGGTATGTGCTGTCTTCTGCGCCGTCAAAAGACAAGGCAATCGACTTCCTGCAGAAAATCTGGGCGGGCGATGCCGACTTCTATCAAAAGATCCTCGTCGGCCAGGGTGCATTTGCTGCGTACCTTCCTGCGCGTGACGGTGCCGCTTACACTGCAACTGACGAGTATTTTGGCGGACAGTCTGTGTGGGCCAACTTCTCCGACTGGCAGGCCAAAATTCCAGGCGTGAACTATGGTATCTTCACCAATGAAGCCGATGCTGCGGTGAGCGCACAGCTGCCAGGACTGGTCGCTGGTGGCTCGATTGACGATGCCATCGCTGCGATCGACGCACAGATCACGCAGCAGATTCAGTAACGCTGCCTGCCAGATCGAAAAGTCCCGCCGAGCCAATGGTTCGGCGGGATCGTCAGCGAAACCATAACAAAATTGACGTGGTATGAGCCCTTCCAGCGCCTCGTTTGCGCTGGGGCGGTCACCTCGGTGGGGTCCATCATTAAGCGCCTCCCCCGCCAGTCAGCTTGGAACGGGAGACAATATGTCGATCAATCGCAAAGCGACCAGCAGCAACCTGACGGGGTGGGGCTTCGTCGCCCCTGCGCTCACACTTTTGGGCCTCTTTATGGCCTATCCCATCACATGGTCGCTATGGATGAGCTTTCAAACCGGCAAGGGAATGAACCACCGTTTCGGCGGTCTGGCCAATGTCCAGCGACTGACCCAAGACCCGGTTTTCCTGCATGCGTTATCTAACACGCTGATTTTTCTGGTGGTGCAGGTTCCGATCATGATTGTGCTGGCGCTGCTGTTTGCAGCGACGCTGAACAACCCGAAACTGCGCGGTCGGGCGATCCTGCGCACTGCCATTTTCCTGCCCTGTGTGACTTCTCTGGTGGCTTATTCAGTTCTTTTCAAATCCATGTTTGCCTCTGACGGCGTGGTCAACGATACGTTGCTGTTTTTGCACATCATTGATCAGCCAATCGGTTGGCTGATCGACCCGTTCTGGGCCAAAATTCTGATCATCATGGCCATTACCTGGCGTTGGACCGGATACAATATGGTCTTCTATTTGGCTGCGATGCAGAACATTGATCCATCCATTTACGAGGCGGCACGAATTGACGGTGTACCGGCTCATGCCCGTTTCTTCAAAATCACTG
>JANMQE010000170.1:0-3364 GCA_031370195.1 Phyllobacteriaceae bacterium | reverse complement strand
CGCACTACATTGATTTTGCCGACGGCTCGACCAAAGACCTCGGCTTGCCGTTCGACTTTGCAAAGATCAATCGCATCGCAATTTCCGCCTGTGGTACGGCTTCTTATGCAGGTCAGATTGCCAAATATTGGTTTGAGCGCTTCGCGCGGCTGCCAGTCGATATCGATTTTGCCTCCGAGTTCCGTTACCGGGAAATGCCGCTGTCGCCTGACGACGCGGCAATCTTCATTTCGCAGTCCGGCGAAACTGCCGATACGCTTGCATCGCTGCGCTATTGCAAATCGCTGGGTATGAAAATCGGCGCGGTGGTGAACGTCAAGGAATCGACGATTGCTAGAGAATCTGACGTCATATTCCCGACGCTTGCCGGGCCGGAAATCGGTGTTGCGTCAACAAAGGCATTCACCTGCCAATTGTCGGTGCTGGCTTGCCTTGCACTCAATGCCGCGCGGGCGCGGGGCAAAATTACGGCTGAAGAAGAGCAAGAGCATGTGCATCATCTGGCCGAAGCGCCGCGCTATGCCTCGCAGGTTTTGAAGCTGAACAAGCAAATTGAGAAGGTTGCGCAAAAGTTGTCGAAGGTCAGCCACGCACTCTATCTTGGCCGCGATACAAGTTATCCACTTGCCATGGAAGGTGCGCTGAAGCTCAAGGAGATCTCGTATATCCACGCTGAAGGCTATGCGGCGGGCGAACTGAAGCATGGACCGATCGCGCTGATAGACGAAAACATGCCCGTCATCGTTATTGCGCCGCATGACAGGATTTTCGAGAAAACCGTATCGAACATGCAGGAAGTGGCTGCGCGCGGCGGCAAGATCATCTTGATCACTGACGCGAAGGGCGCTGCGGCGTCGAGCATTGAAACGCTGGACACAATCATCATGCCAGATGTTCCGGAGATCATTGCGCCAATTATTTACGCACTTCCGATCCAGCTTTTGGCTTATCACACCGCTGTGTTGATGGGCACTGATGTGGACCAGCCGCGCAATCTGGCAAAATCGGTGACAGTGGAGTGATGATTATCCGGCGCTGAGTAGGCGGATTGCCTGATCACGTTCGAACACATAGAGCAGAAGACGCAATGCCTGTCCGCGTGGGCTTGTCAGCTCGGGATCCCGCTCAAGGATAAGGCGCGAGTCTTGCCGTGCGGTTTCCAAAAGGTCTGCGTGATCAAACAGGCTGGCAATGCGGAAGCCTGGCGTGCCGGACTGGCGCGTGCCCAATATTTCGCCTTCGCCGCGCAGTCTCAAATCTTCTTCTGCAATGCGGAAACCATCTTCGGTTTCACGCATGATTTCAATGCGCTTCTTGGCCGTTTCGCCAAGTGGTCCTCTGTAGAGCAGCAAGCAGACCGAAGCCTCAGAGCCGCGCCCGATGCGGCCGCGAAGCTGGTGCAGTTGCGACAGGCCAAACCTCTCGGCATGCTCAATGACCATGATCGTCGCGTCCGGTACATCAACTCCGACTTCGATGACGGTGGTGGCCACAAGAATGCGCGCTAAGCCGGACTTGAATGCCGCCATCGCAGCATCTTTTTCTGGTCCGGCCATGCGCCCGTGAACGAGTTCGACCTGATTGCCAAACCGGTCCGCCAAGTCGCGATGCCTGTCGATTGCAGCCGTTGCGTCTGTTTCTTCAGTCTCCTCGACCAAAGGGCAAATCCAGTATGCCTTTTTGCCGTTGGACAAGGCTGATCCGATGCGCTCGATGACATCCTCGATACGCTCGAAGGGAAGCGAAACTGTCTTGATCGGCAAACGCCCGACCGGCTTTTCGGTGAGGCGGGAGACGTCCATATCGCCAAATGTGGTAAGGACCAGCGTGCGTGGAATTGGAGTTGCCGTCATGACCAACAGGTCTGCGGCTTCGCCTTTGTTGGTGAGCGCGAGGCGCTGATGAACGCCAAAACGATGCTGCTCGTCAACGATGGCCAGACCCAACCGCCAGTAGTTTACGGCATCTTGAAAGAGCGCATGCGTGCCGACGACAACATGGATTGAGCCGCTTTCCAAACCTTGTAAAATGTCTTGCCTCACGCCTCCTTTTTCGCGCCCGGTGAGGATTTCGAGCCGTAATCCTGCCGCGCTGGCAAGTGGCTCGAGCGTTGCATAATGTTGTCGCGCGAGAACTTCCGTCGGGGCCATAAGCGCGGATTGAAAGCCACTTTCGGCAGCCTGCGCCATGGCCATCAGCGCAACTATCGTTTTGCCCGAGCCGACGTCGCCTTGCAGCAGACGGATCATTTTGTCCGGCGAGGCCATATCGTTGCCGATTTCCCGGACAGAAGTTTCCTGCGCGTTCGTCAATTGATAGGGAAGTGCCGCGCGGATTGCAGCTTGCAGCCTGCCATTTCCCGGCATCGCTGCGCCTTTGGTACGACGGATGCGGCGGCGCACGAGGGCGATGGCAAGCTGACCTGCCAGCAGCTCGTCGTAAGCTAGGCGCCTTACCAGAGGAGATTGATTATCCAGATCAACGGGATCAGTGACATTGTGAATGTTTCGCAGCGACTCATTCAAACCTTTGAAGCTATTGCGGATGATGAAGGCGGGGTCGTCCCACTCGGGCAGTTCAGGCAAGTCCTTGAGCGCTGAATGAATTGCCTTCGCTACAAGTCTTTGACCCAGTCCAGATGTCAGTGGATAGACCGGCTCAACCAGCGGGAACTTGTCGAGGTCGTTAAGCGACATGACCTGATCGGGGTGAACCATCGTCGGACGGCCATTGAACCATTCCATTTTGCCGGAGACGATTACGGTCTCTCCAACGGGGAACAGTTTCTCCAGCCAAACGGGTTTAGCACGGAAATAGACCAGCCCGATCTCGCCCGTCTCATCGTGGCAGAAGACTCGATGTGGCTTGTTGGAGCGCCCTGGAGGTGCCGGTTGATGGCGGTCCACGCGCACCTTCAGGGTGACGATTGCGCCCTCGGCAGCGTACGCGATTTCTGGCATGTTGCGGCGGTCGATTACGCCAGATGGAATGTGTGTCAAAAGACGGATCAAATGCGGTTCGGAGCCTTCCGGCATGCCGAACAGCGTTGAAAACAGTTTGGCCGTTTTCGCACCAATCCCTGCTATCGATGAAACCGGTGTGAAGTAGCGATTGAGGATGTCGGGGCGCATTGGCAAGTTCCTATCAAAAAGAGAATGCGACTAACCGAACGTGCGTTCAAGGCTGACATTCCAATCATCCCGCGCTATATGCGCGCCAACCCTTCAATCAGAGCAAGCACCATGACCGGCAGCACGATCAGCAGCGAGAAACTTGATCCGCGTCGGCGCAAACTTCTCTTCCGTGCCTGGCATCGCGGGATCAAGGAAATGGACCTGATTCTTGGCGGCTTTGCAGATGCGCA
>JANMQE010000149.1:0-3133 GCA_031370195.1 Phyllobacteriaceae bacterium | reverse complement strand
CCACGATCAGCACAAGTGCCAGAAACACATTCATTTCAGGCGGCCACGAGCGCTTTGCCGCGTCGTACGTCAGTCCGCCAATACCTTCGGAATTCTTTGCCACTGCCGTCCTCCCGTCGGGCGCAACTGCACCCTCAGCGTCTGGTGTCGAATGATTATGACTTGATCGTCCGGTCGATGACCAGCCCAATTCACATGGGTCTGCAATTTCACGCAGCCGTAAAACGCGGGTGAGGGGAAGTGGCGCGACAACGCCACTTCCTGTGCTTGAATGATGAGGATCAGTTCTTCTTCAGGAAGTCGCCGATGTTGGCGGGCGTCACGAGTTGGAAGGGGATATAAACCTTTTGCTCGACGGCCTCGCCCTTTGCCAGCTTGATCGCGGCTTCAAGCGCGCCTTTGCCCTGTCCGGCCGCGTCCTGGAATACGGTCGCATCCAGATCGCCAGCCTGCATGGCAGCCAAGGCGTCCTGCGTGGCGTCAACGCCGCCAACGATCACCGACTTCATGTCCATGTTTGCAGCCTTCATCGCCTGGATTGCGCCGATGGCCATTTCATCATTGTTGGCAATCACGGCGTCGAACGGCTTGCCGGCTGACATCCAGTTCGTCATCAAGCTCTGGGCTTCGTCGCGCGACCAGTTGGCGGTCTGCTCGTCAACAATATTGATCTTAACGCCACAATCAGGACCGCCGATGACATCATGGATGTCCTTGGTGCGCATCACGGCTGCCTGGTTCGAGAGCTGACCCATCATGACATAGACATTGGCTTCGGTCTTGCCTGCCTCTTTCAGCAGGCGGCAGACTTCTTTGGTCTCAAGCGTGCCGGAGTCGGCTTCGTTCGAAGCCACAAACGCCTGATTGTCAGGCATGGAGTCGACATTGACCGGCTCGCGGTTCACATAAACCAGCGGAATCTTCGCAGCGGCGGCGGCATCAGACATCGCCTGCGTCGCCGAGGTGTCAACCGGGTTGACGATGATCGCTGAAACGCCGGATGCAGCAAAGTTCTTGATCTGGTCAAGCTGCTTGGCCACATCGTCCTGCGCGTCTTCGATCTGCACTTCCACACCCATGTCCTTGGACTGGGCCTCAATGCCGTTGCGCAACACAGTCAGAAAGTTGTCGTCAAACCTGGCCATCGACACGCCGATCTTGTCAGCGGCATAGGCCGATGAGGCCATCACGGTCGTGGCAGCAAGTGCCAGAAGAATCTTTTTCATGTCGTTCCTCCACAGAAATGGCGCCCGGCAGCGCCTGACAATTGAACCGGCTTTCCCCTTTCAGGGAATTAAAATCCAAACACATCTCCCGTTTAGAATAAAAATGTTGCGTTTGGAAATTCTGGAATACTCATTCCATTTTTATGAAATCCCGTCAACGGAAATCTGAAAACGGAACGATCAATTTCGGCTTAGGCCGCCAACCTCTGCCTCATGAATTCAAAGCTCTCAGCGATGGCCGTCGCGGGGTCCGCCAGCGCATGCACCTCCGGCGAAAACGGCTCATACGAAAATGCGCCACCATAGCCTGCTAGCATCAACTCGCGGATCTGTGCAACATTCCCCAGCCGGTCGCGCGCATCGACAAGAATGCGATGCCCGTCCTGCATCTCTTCCGGCGCAAGGTTCGGATCAACAACGTCCGAGATATGGACAATCCCGGTATGCTCCGGAAACACTGCCCCGCCGCCCGCCAGATGATGATGAAACGTGTCATGCACCAGCTTGAACCGCCCGACGCCGCCAACCGCTTCAATCCCCTCCGCCGCCTCAGCCTTGCTGCGCAGCGACGACGTTGTGAACCCCAGCGGCTCAACCAGCGCGACCATGTCAGCCATCTCCAGCATCGGCAAAATCCCGCTCAAAGCTTGTCTTAACGCCGCCAAACGCTCGGTATCACTCCATTTGGGCGCGTCGTTGCGCGGTATGAGGCTGATCGTTTCCGCACCGCTCTCCACCGCCTGATCGATCAGAAGCTGCACTTTGGCACGCATGCCGTCCGACCACGAATTGAACCCGTAAGCCTCCGAAAGCCCAAGCAGCCGCAGCCCCTTCGACCTTGCATAATCGCCAATGGCCGCAGGCGTCTCGCCATCAAAAAACGCCGCGCCGGACAGTCTCTTGTCCGCCAGATCATTGCGCAGCTCGACACCAACACAGCCAAGCGAAGCCGCCAGATCAATGAACCTGCGGCAATCCAGCCGTGGTGCCGTCATATGATTGAGCGCAAACTGCGGCTTCAGGCTTGCAGCCATATCGAGGTTCCTTGCACGGAAAAACAGGTCAGCAAATTCGCTGGAGATGCAAGCAACCAAGCCGCAGAAGGTCGCAAAGAGTCAAACCCGAAGCTGAAAACAATCCATCATCCATGCAAAAATCCATTTAATGCGATGATGGAAAAATTGCAAAACTCGCAAAGCAGAATCAAATGTTCTCGGAAATGTGCATTTCCAGCGGCAAAAACGTCTGCCCAGGCAGGTCCACGTCCTTCTGCATCACCGCGCGGGCCATCAATTCAACGAGCTTTTCGCACAGCAGCGGCAGCGGCGTCGAAATTGTCATCGCAATCACCTGATCAGCCAGCGCCGCCCGCGACATCGGCGTCAGTTCATTGACCACAACAACCAACTCACGGTTTGCCGCCATGCCGCGCAGCGCCTCGATGGCCCCTTCCATGCCGCCGCCCGCCACATAAAAACCGACCAGTTCATTGTGACGAACCAGAAGTTCCTCGATTGCCTCATGCGTGTAATGAAGGTCATCCAGATTGACCAACGTATCCAGCACATGAAACTCCGGCGCATACTCTCGGAAATAGGTCCGGAAGCCGATCTCGCGCAGATCATGACCCAAAAACCGGTGACTGCCAACAAAGATCGCGACTTTCCCCGGTCTTTTCGCCGTCTTGGCAATCGTCCAGGCCGCCACCCGCCCGACCTTCCGGTTGTCGACGCCCACATACCCGCTGCGCACGCCGGTCGCAAAGTCTGACAGCAGCGAAAACACCGGAATGCCCTTCTCCCGCAATTCCGCGACCGCCGCCGTGATGTTCGGATGGTCCACAGCCACCATCGCAATCGCATGCACCTTCGGCGCCATCTCCTTCAGCTTGGCCGCCACCACGGCGG
>JANMQE010000127.1:0-1860 GCA_031370195.1 Phyllobacteriaceae bacterium | reverse complement strand
GACTCAAACTGCCCAACGCGCGACCGCTGATCGAGTTCATCACGCTGTTGCCGCTGGTGATCCCGCCGATTGTCATCGTCTTCGGTTACATTCGACTCTACAACACATCGAGCTGGCTGCCGCTGACCGGCAGTGCGACGGGTACCAACGTGCTTCTCATGCTCGGCTATGTCGTGCTGTCGCTGCCTTACATGTATCGCGCGGTGGACACTTGATTGCGCACGCTTGATGTGCAGACACTCACCGAAGCCGCGCAGTCGCTCGGCGCGGGCTGGGGTACAATTCTTGGCCGCATCATTGTGCCCAATGTGCTGGTGGCGGTTCTGTCCGGCGCGTTTCTGACCTTCGCCATTGTCATTGGCGAATATGTCATCGCAGCTCTCCTCAACCGACCTGCCTTCGGCCCTTTCATGGTCTGGATGGGCGGCAACAAGGCCTATGAGCCGGCGGCGCTCGCCGTCATCTCTTTTGCGATCACTTGGGGTTGCATGGGCATCATTCAACTCGTCACACTTTTCTCCAAACACACACAGGCGCAGCGCTGATGTCCTTTCTTGAAATAGAACATCTGGAGAAAACCTTCGCGCAGAACCGCGTGGTGAAGGATTTCAGCCTCAACATCGACAAGGGCGAGTTTGTCTCGCTGCTCGGTCCGTCCGGCTGCGGCAAGACCACAGTGCTGCGCATGGTGGCGGGCTTTGAAACCCCGACCAGCGGCGCAATCCGCATCGATGGCAAGGACATGGTTCAATTGAAGCCGAACCAGCGCAAGATCGGCATGATGTTCCAGGCCTACGCGCTGTTCCCGAATCTGACCGTCGCGCAGAATGTCGGCTTTGGTTTGAAAGTCGCAGGCATCGACAAGGCCGGGATCACCAAACGTGTCGAGGAAATGCTCGGGCTGATCGGGCTGCCGGAGCTTGGCAGCCGATATCCGTTCCAACTGTCCGGCGGTCAACAGCAACGCGTCGCGCTCGCCCGCGCGCTCGCCGTGCGTCCGCGAGTTTTGTTGCTTGACGAACCCCTGTCTGCGCTCGATGCGAAGATCCGCGTGTCGCTGCGCGAGGAGATGCGCTCGATCCAGAAGGCCCTCGGCATCACTGCAATTTTCGTGACGCACGATCAGGAAGAGGCGCTGTCAATGTCGGACCGCGTTGTCGTCATGCATCAAGGCATTGCCGACCAGATCGGCACGCCGTTCGATATTTACAACCGGCCCTCAACCCGCTTTGTCGCCCAGTTTGTCGGCACGCTTTCGATGCTGAAAGCGACCGTGATCGACGCGGCAAAAGGCGAAGTGGATGTGGCGGGCGCGAACGTGTCAGGACTTGCGTTGCCAAGCACAACTGCCAAAGGCGCGACCCTGACACTTGCCCTGCGTCCCGAAGCCGTGAGCCTCAAGGGAGCGGGCGGCGACGTGAAAATGGCCGGCACAATTGCCGACGTTGATTTCCTTGGCTCGGTATTGCGCATCAAGGTCACGGCCAACGACACGACGATTGCCTTCGACACATTCAACGACCCATCCTCGCCGCCGCCGAAAATTGGCGACAACGTGACAATCTCGTTCAGCAAGGACAGCCTGCTGGTGTTGAAGGATTAGGCATCAGGCCGGTCTTCGGCCTGCCAGGCAGTTTCGGACGAAATCTTCCTGCCGCTCCGGTCAGAATCCAGCACGTTGTTGATTTCCGCCCTGCCCTTGCGGGCAATATCCACCATTGCTTCGCGATCTCCGGTAACGGCCGCAGCCTGGATCAAAAGGTCTTTGTCGTGCGCCTTGAACAGAAGCGCGGCGCGATGGGCCTCATAAGGGTGTCGTCCAAGCGCGACCAGCGCATCTTCAGCCATCTGCACCGAGGC
>JANMQE010000115.1:0-5955 GCA_031370195.1 Phyllobacteriaceae bacterium | reverse complement strand
GGCGGCCGGCAATCGCGGCGGGACAAGCGGGCGGGTGGGCCTGTGGGGATTTACCCGCCATACATCACCCGCAACATTCCAACCTATGACATTTTGTCAGAAGAGAATCTGCAAAAGATCGAGAAGACGTCAGACAGGATTTTGGCCGAGATCGGCATTGAATTCCGCGATGATCCGGTGGTGCTGGACCACTGGAAGCGGGCAGGGGCCAAGATAACCGGCAATCTGGTAAAGTTTGAACCGGGCTTGCTGCATGAGGTGTTGAAAACGGCGCCGCGCTCGTTCACCCAGCATGCGCGCAATCCCGCCAAGAGCGTGGAAATCGGCGGCAAGAGCGTTGTGTTTGCCCCGGCCTATGGGTCGCCATTCGTAATGGACCTCGACAAAGGCCGCCGTTACGGCACGATTGAAGACTTCCGCAATTTCATCAAGCTGGCGCAATCCTCGCCCGCGCTGCACCATTCCGGCGGCACCATCTGCGAGCCGACTGACGTTCCAGTCAACAAGCGCCATTTCGACATGGTGTATAGCCACATCAAATATTCCGACCGCGCCTTCATGGGATCGGTAACAGCGGAAAGCCGCGCCGAAGACTCCATTGAGATGACGCGGATCGTCTTCGGCAAGGAATTCACCGACAAGAACTGTGTCATTCTCGGCAATGTCAACGTCAATTCGCCGCTGGTCTGGGACGCGACGATGACGACGGCCATGCGCGCTTACGCCCGGTCCAACCAAGCCGCGGTGATCGTGCCGTTCATCCTCGGCGGTGCAATGGGACCGGTGACGAACGCGGGCGCGATTGCGCAGGCCCATGCTGAAACCATGGCAGGCTGCGCATTGACACAATTGGAGCGCCCCGGCGCGCCGGTGATTTATGGCAACTTCCTCTCGTCCATGTCGCTGCGCTCAGGCTCGCCGACATTCGGCACGCCCGAACCGGCGATTGGCTCGATGGTGATCGGGCAATTGGCGAGACGTTTGGGTCTGCCGCTGCGCTGCGCCGGAAATTTCACTACTTCAAAGCTGCCGGATGCGCATGCCATGAACGAGGGCACCATGTCGATGCTCTCGGCGGTGCATTGCGGCGCGAACTTCATCCTGCATTCGGCCGGTTTCCTCGACGGGCTGCTTTCGATGTCCTACGAGAAATTCGTCATGGACGCCGATTTCTGCGGCGCGCTGCATTCCTACCTCGCGGGTGTGGTGGTCGATGATAATACACTTGCCATGTCCGCGTTTGAAGAAGTAGGTCCCGGCAGTCATTTCTTCGGCAGCCAGCACACGCTGCAAAACTATGAGACGGCATTTTGGGATACCAACGTCGCCGACAACGAACCATACGAAAAGTGGGAAGCTGCAGGCAGCCATGACGCGGCCTTCCGTGCCAACCGGCGGTGGAAAAAAATGTTGGATGACTATGTCGCCCCACCGCTCGACGAGGCGGTGGATGAAGCGCTTCAGGACTTCATGGCACGTCGCAAGTCGTCCATGGAAGATGCCTGGTATTGATGGGGTAGAGATGGCCAGTGATATCATGCCGGAGTTTATGACGGCAGTTCTGACGACCGGCCACGGCGGTGTTGAAAAGCTTGAATACTGCCAAAAAGTGCCGAGGCCGACGCCGCTGCCGGGAGAGCTGGTCATTCGTGTGGGTGCGGCAAGTGTCAACAACACGGACATAAACACCCGCATCGGATGGTACTCAAAATCGGTGAGCAGCGCGACGTCGGACGGCGGCGCACGCGAAGCGGCAGATGCCTCATGGAGCGGTTTGCCGCTCAGCTTTCCCCTTATTCAGGGCGCAGATATTTGCGGGCGGGTCGTAGCTGTCGGGCAGGACGTTGATCCAAATCGTATCGGCGAGCGTGTTATCGTGCCAACGATGCAGCCATCTCCTGGCGGCGGACCGTTCGACACATTCACCGTCGGTTCCGAATGCAACGGTGGCTTCGCGCAGTTTGTAACCATGCGGGCGACTCAGGCCTACGCGGTCAAATCGAACTTGTCCGATGTTGAACTGGCGTCTTTTCCCTGCGCGTATTCGACGGCGGAAAACATGCTGCACCGGGTAGGTGTGAAATCTGGTGACGTTGTATTCATCACCGGCGCTTCGGGCGGGGTCGGCTCGGCAGCCGTGCAATTGGCCAAGAGGCGTGGTGCGACTGTGGTTGCTCAAACGGGAGCAATGAAGTCAAAGGAATTGCTGCAGCTTGGCGCATCTCGAACCGTCGACCGAAACGCCAACTTGCCGAAGGAAATCGGGTCCGAAACAATCGATGTAGTCGTTGATGTAGTTGGTGGTCCTGCTTGGCCTCAGTTGCTTGAAGTCCTGAAACGTGGCGGGCGCTACGTCGTATCCGGCGCAATAGCCGGGCCGATGGTCGAACTCGATCTGCGGACCCTTTACCTCAAGGATCTGACATTTCTGGGCTGCACCGCCCAGCATCCGGATGTGTTCCCCAATCTCATCAGCTACATTGAGCGCGGCGAAATCCTTCCGCTGGTGGCAAAGACCTATGCGCTCAGGGATATCGTCGCAGCCCAAATCGAATTTCAATTGAAGAAGCACGTCGGCAAGATCGTGCTGGTTCCGCCACAGGATTGATACATGTCCAACGATCCGCTACTTCAACCATTCCAGCTCAAGCACCTGACGCTTCGCAACCGCATCATGACCACCAGTCATGAGCCGGCTTATCCAGAAGACGGAATGCCAAAGGACCGCTACCGGATGTATCACGTCGAGCGGGCGAAAGCTGGTATAGCGATGACCATGACAGCAGGTTCGGCTGCTGTGTCAAAAGACTCGCCGCCGGTTTTCAACAATGTACTCGTTTACAAGGACGAGGTTGTCAAATGGATGAAGCTGCTGGTCGATGAGTGCCATGACCATGGCGCGGCGGTGATGATCCAACTGACCCATCTTGGCCGCCGCACCCGCTGGGACAAGGGCGACTGGCTGCCGACAGTTTCGCCCTCGCACAAGCGCGAGGCGGCGCACCGCGCGTTTCCCAAGCTCATCGAAGACTGGGACATGGACCGCATCAAGCGCGACTTCGCCGATGGTGCCGAGCGGATGAAGGCGGCTGGCGTCGATGGCATCGAGTTTGAATGCTATGGCCATCTCCTCGACCAGTTCTGGTCGCCGCTGACGAACATTTTGCCCGCGCCCTATGGCGGCACGCTTGAAAACCGCATGCGCTTCTTTTTCGAGATGCTCGATGGTGTTCGCGAGCGCGTCGGACCGGACTTCATCATTGGCGCACGCTTTACCGCTGATGAAGATCAAGAAGGCGGCACGACGAAGGAAGAGGGAATGCACGTCGCCCGCCTGCTCAAGGAAAGCGGCAAGATCGATTTCCTGAATGTGGTCAAAGGCCACATCGATACTGACCCGGGCCTCACCGACCTGATCCCGATCCAGGGCATGCCCTCTGCGCCCCATCTTGATCTCGCCGGTGAAATCCGTCGCAGCGTTGATTTCCCGACCTTCCATGCCGCCCGCATTCCGGATGTCGCGACTGCGCGCCATGCGATTGCTTCGGGCAAGATAGATATGGTTGGCATGACGCGGGCGCACATGACTGATCCGCATCTGGTCAAAAAGCTGATGGAAGGGCGTGAGCATGATATCCGCCCATGCGTTGGTGCCAACTATTGCCTCGACCGAATTTATCAGGGTGGCGCAGCATATTGCATACATAACCCGGCTACAGGCCGCGAATCCGAAGGCATGCCGCATGATATTATGCCGGCTAACGATAAGCGCAAAGTGGTCGTTGTTGGTGCAGGTCCTGCGGGCATGGAAGCGGCGCGGGTGGCAGCCGAGCGCGGCCACAAGGTGATAGTGTTCGAAGCGGCCGACAAGCCGGGCGGGCAAATCCGCCTCACGGCACAAGCCAAACGCCGCTCGGAAATGATCGGCATCATCGACTGGCGTTTCGACCAATGCACCGCCAAGGGCGTCGAGTTCCGGTTCAATGCATGGGCGGACGCCGATACAGTTCTGGCCGAAAATGCGGATGTGATCATCATCGCCACCGGCGGCTTTCCGCACACGGACATCCTCAAAACCGGCAACGAGCTAGTGGTCTCAAGTTGGGATATCATTTCCGGGGATGTGAAGCCGGAAAACAATGTGCTCATTTTCGACGACGCGGGTGACCATGCGGCGTTGCAGGCTGCCGACGTGATTGCCATGAGCGGCGCGCATGTCGAGATCATGACACCTGACCGGACCTTTGCCCCGGAAGTCATGGCGATGAACCTTGTGCCTTACATGCGCTCGCTGCAAAAGCTCGACACGGTTTTCACAGTCACCTACGAACTCGAAGCCGTGCACCGTGAGGGCAATCAGCTCAAATGCACCGTCGGCTCGCACTACGGCGGCGTGCGGCAGGAACGTCTGGTCGATCAGGTGGTGGTCAACCACGGCACCTTGCCGCTTGACGAACTCTATTTCGACCTGAAGCCGCTGTCATCAAACCGCGGCGAGGTCGATTACGAAGCCTTAATCGCGGGCAGAGCGCAGTCTGTGCGGAGCAATCCCGATGGCACCTTTCAGCTGTTTCGCGTTGGCGACGCGGTCGAGGCAAGGAACACGCACGCGGCGATCTATGATGCACTCAGGTTGGTGAAAGACATTTGACTGCTATCGAGCGTTGAACATATCCTGCACGATTGCGGGCTGCTGGTTCAACAAAGCCAACAGTACCCAGGCCGGTCATTTCGGGCTACGGTACCGTTTGCTTTCTGCCCCGAATTGAGGGGACAGTGTGCCCAATTGCACGAGCTGCGAGGCTTATCTGCCAAGTTAGCGCGAGCAATTGGCCGCACAGTCACCGCAATTCTACCGGCGGTGCACTTTGATTGAGTGTTTCTCTAACAGCAAAATGGAGAATGCCGCAGTCAAAAAGGGGTTCCGAGGCAGCGGAATTGCGGTGACTGTGCGCTCAATTGATCACGCCGCTGTCCAATAATTGCCATCGCTGTTGAGCAAATGAGCGCACTGTCTCCTCAATTCGAGGCAATCAAATCCCTCACTTGCAAATCATTCGCAACTGGCTATGTTGCAAATCATTCGCAATTAGGATCAATGGAATTGGATACCCGCGTCACAGATGCCCCTGATGAGACTTCCGGAACGATAGGCGGCTGGCTGCGCAGGCGCAGTGAGCCATCATTGGCCGAGTCATTTCGTTCAATTGCAGTCAATCCGGGCGCATCGCCGTTCCGCAAAATGCTGACGTTCATGGGGCCGGGCTATCTGGTGGCGGTTGGCTACATGGATCCGGGCAACTGGGCGACATCGCTCGCGGGCGGCGCGCAGTTTGGTTACACGTTGCTTGCTGTCGCGTTGATGTCAAACATCATGGCGATCATCTTGCAGGCGCTTGCCTCGCGATTGGCCATCGGTTCGGGACGCGATCTGGCACAGGCATGCCGCGATGCCTATCCGGGCTGGATGGCATATCCACTTTGGGTGCTGGCAGAACTGGCGATCATCGCGACAGACCTTGCCGAAGTGATCGGCACCGCAATCGGATTGAATTTGCTGTTCGGAATTCCGCTGGAACTCGGCGTACTGATCACCGCTCTTGATGTCTTCCTGATCCTTTGGCTGCAAACCAAGGGCTTCCGCAAGATTGAAGCCTTTATAATCGCGATGACGGGCGTGATCTTTGTCTCATTTGCAATCCAGATCGCACTCGCCGACCCGAATTGGGGCGAAGTGATCCGTGGTTTTGCCCCAACAACGGACATCGTAACCAATCCGAACATGCTCTATCTGGCGCTCGGGATCATTGGCGCGACTGTCATGCCGCATAATCTGTATCTTCATTCCGGTATTGTCCAAACCCGCGCTTATGGCGAAAGCCTGCCGGAAAAGCGCGAGGCGATCAAATATGCGACCATTGATTCCACGCTGGCCCTGATGTTCGCACTGACAAT
>JANMQE010000107.1:0-1957 GCA_031370195.1 Phyllobacteriaceae bacterium | reverse complement strand
ATGCCGAACCACGCGCGCATGCATCCCCGTCAGAAACCATACCAGCCAACCGTGCAGGATCTGCACAACAATGGGCGGTCCTTCCCGCCGAACCATCTGCATGAAAGCTGGATGGATTATCTATACTGGGATACAGTCCTCGAACCATAAGCTCGGCTCGACGACTTTCTTTGCCTGCAAATCAGTTTGCTTTCACGCCTTCCATGCGGCGCGGAAGGATATGACCATCAGCGCCAGACTTGCGGGCACGTTCCAGCCTGCCATCGACAGGCCGAGTATGCGCAGCGCGGCCTTGTCGCAGGAAGGTGGGCGGATGGCGTTGAGATCATCGAGCAGTGTTCCAGCGTCGGTGGTGACATTTGTCAATGCTGCCGAGCAGTCGGTTGGGCCCGCCCACCAAGCCCATTCGACGCCAGCATGGTAGACGGCTATCGACAGACCGTAGAGCATCAAAAGCCCCCCGGCGGCGAGCAGCGCGCGTGAGATAATGCGATTGCCACTCGCTGTCATTGCAGCCAGCAGCATCAGCGGCGTGCCGAGATAGTAGGGCGTGCGTTGCTCCAGACACAGTTTGCACGGCATGTAGCCGCCACCATATTGGAACAGAAGCGCGGTGCCGACAACGCCCGCCATGGCAAGAGCCAGCAGCAAGGCAGTGCGCGACGTTGATCTATCGAGGAATACTGTCAGGCTGGCCATTCACATCTCACTTTCAGGTAAAATACCGAATTGCCAAATACAGCAAGATCAGGGCCGCTGCGGCGGCGGCGGCAATCAGGCCAAGGCGCTTTTCGACGAATTCCTGTATCGGCGCGCCGTATTTGCGCAGGAGCCAGGCGAGGAAGAAGAAGCGTGCGCCACGGGCGAGGAGCGCCGAAATTGTGAAAAACCATAGATTCACTCCCGCAACGCCGGAGAGAATGGTTACGACCTTGATAGGGGGGGCATGTGCCAAGCCAGACGTAATCAAAAGGAGCGCGATAAATGCAGGACTGGCGTCCTTCCTCCACAGCTCAAATGTGTCAAGCTTGCCATAGAATTCAAGGACCGGCTTGGCAACCGCGTCATAGGCAAAATAGCCCAGCATCCATCCAGCAATGCCGCCGAGAACGGAAGCGACGGTAGCCACGAGCGCATAGCGATACGCGCGGTCACGGCGGGCCAGCACCATTGGCAGGAACAGAACATCGGCGGGCACCAGAAAGACCGAGCTCTCAATGAACGCAATAACAGCCAGCCAGGTTTCGGCTGATTTGCGTGCAGCCAGTGAAAGCGTCCAGTCATAGAGGCGTCGAAGCATGATGAGTCCGGAATATTGATCGGTGCCACTGCTGTCATTGACGAAGCGCTCTGGCTGCGCGTTTCCTAGCCGTTCAGATTCACGACGGCAAGGCTGTGAAATCCACCAGAGCAAAACAAGTTCGTGTTTGTGGTTGACCGCAGGGGCGATGTTGATTTATCTCACGCGCCGTGGCGGATGTTGCCTCACAGGCCCCTGTGGTGGAATTGGTAGACGCGCTCGACTCAAAATCGAGTTCCGAAAGGAGTGCTGGTTCAAGTCCGGCCAGGGGCACCATCATCTTTTGTCATGCTATTCATGGCACCCAACATCTTGAATGGCATTGAGATTTGCGCGGTTCGATAACCCTCTCCGCGTGCATACGGAAGATTCTTTGCGAAGACCAGCTTGAGCACCGCACGACGGTCTTCCAAGCGTGGCGAATGCCAAAGTTTACAAGGGTTTGCGAGAAAATCGAAAGCGGTTCGATAAGTTTCACCAAAGCTCTGAAGCGGCTTGCCGCAATTCGCAATATTTTCCTGCATCATCGCCTTTTGCATTTCAAGCTCCTTGATGCGCTTCTCGTAAGCACTGATAACCGCGTCGCTAGAAGCATCAACAATTCGATCTAAAAACTGTCCGATTTTTCGCTCAATATCCTTGACGTCTTTTCCGAGC
>JANMQE010000099.1:0-1603 GCA_031370195.1 Phyllobacteriaceae bacterium | reverse complement strand
AACTCAACGCGAGGAGTTCACCGATGCCCCGTCCCCGAACGACGTACACGGCCGAGTACAAGCTCGCGGCCGTCAAGATGATCACCGATCAGAAGCTCTCGGTCGCAGAGGTCGCGCGCCGCCTCGATGTCAGCGAGACCCTGCTCCGCGCTTGGCGCAAGTCGGTTCTCGCCGGTGGGGAGGCCGCCTTCCCTGGGCACGGCAACCCGACCCCGGCCGACGACGAGGTGCGCCGCCTGCGAGCGGAGAACACGCGACTCAAGGCCGAGCGGGACCTGTTAAAAAAAGCCGCCGCGTACTTCGCCAGCCCGCCGAGTTGACCTTCGCGTTCATCGCCGAGAACGCCGACGAGTGGCCCACCGCCTGGATGTGCGAGGCGCCGGAGGTGTCCGTCAGTGGGTACTACGCCTGGGCCGGGCGGTCCGACAGCCCGACCGAAGTGTGGCGGCAGGAATTAGTCGGCGCGATCGAGGAGATCCACGCCGAGGTGAAGCACCGCTACGGCAGTCCGCGCATGGCGGTCGAGTTGACCGCGCGAGGGCATGCGTGCTCGGAGAACACGGTGGCCGAACTGATGCGGGAGCACGGGATTCGTGCGAAGGCCCCGAGGCGGTTCGTCCGCACGACGGACTCGAACCACCGGCTGCCGGTGGCCGCGAACGTCCTCGACCGGGGTTTCGACCCCGAGGGGCCGAACGAGCGCTGGTGTGCCGACATCACGTACATCCCGACCCGCGAGGGGTGGCTGTACCTGGCCGTGGTCGAGGATCTGTTCCGCCGGATGATCGTGGGGTGGTCGATGGACGTGACCATGGAGAGCCGGTCGGTCGTCGATGCGCTGGGGATGGCGATCCAGCGTCGTCGGCCCGAAGCGGGGTTACTGGCGCACTCGGATCGCGGGAGCCCGTACGCGAGCGACCACTACCAACGGGTGCCGAGCGCGGAAGGGATCGTGTGCGGCATGAGCGGGGTGGGCCAGTGCTGGGACAACGCCCCGATGGAGTCGTTCTTCGGACGGCTGAAGTGCGAGATCGCGTCGGGTGAGATGTTCGCGACCCGTGACCAGGCGCGGGCCGCGATCTTCGAGTACCTGGAGGTGTTTTACAACCGCGTCCGCCGTCATTCCTCTCTGGGGTACTTATCCCCTGAAGAGTTTGAACGGACGTGCAACCAGAAACGCCGTTAACTTCGGCTCCATTTTTCGTGGGGAAGATCATGACGCATCCCCCTGGAAGTCGCCGAACACGCGGGCCGCGCCCGCCACGGTCAGCTTGTTTTCCGACAGTACGCGCCCGACCATTTCCGCGACGTTGCTCGACATGACGATCTCCCAGGTGTGAAAACGAAAAGAGCCGGCCCGTTTACCCCTGCGTGGGGGACGAGCCGGCTTGCGGCTACACGCGAACGGCATCAGTCGCCGCGTGTCCATACTGTACATTTGCGATCCTACACCACGACGCGGGGGTGCGACATAGCATTTGAAAAACGCACCCGACGCACGGGATGGGAACGAAGAACCCCGACGCGGCAGGTGTGCCGGGCCGGGGTCGAGGATGTGCTGGTCGGGGACCGTTAGCCGATCTTGAACGCGACGGCCGCCGCG
>JANMQE010000080.1:0-11052 GCA_031370195.1 Phyllobacteriaceae bacterium | reverse complement strand
CGGGGAGGGTGACCGTGCCGACGCCTTCGCCTGCGACAAAGCGGATGCCGCTGCCGGGCTGTCCACGCCGCACGGTCGAGACTATTGTCAAACCATGGGTCACATCCGGATCATCGCCTGCATCTTTGACAATGCCAGCCTTCGCAGAGGTTTCGGTCAGGCTTTCCAGCGCCAATGGGAAGGCGGGTTCTTCGCCTTTTGGCAGGCGGATGGAGACAGGGTCGGGGAAACTGCCGGTGACAAGCGCGGTGAGTGCAGCCTTGGTGGCCGCGGTGGCGCAAGCGCCGGTTGTCCAGCCGCGTTTCAGCACGCCGTCCGGTTTGGCCAAGCCTGCATCTGGTTCATCGCTCATGAAAGGGTTATAGAGCGCATTCGTGCAATAAATACAGTGGGTTTGAAACAAGCGATGCCTTGTGCGGCGTTCCCCTCATCCGGCGCTACGCGCGTTCCTCGCTCGGAAAGCCAAATCGTTGGCTTTCCGTTCGGCTGCGCCGAACCGCTCGTCAATCTCCGCGCAAGAGGTGCGGGGAGAAGTAAAGGCGCGCCTTTATGAGCGCGGTTTTGACCACCATGCCGGAGTTCCTGCCGGGCACTGTTTGGCTTGCTGGTGCGGGGCCCGGCGATCCGGGGCTGTTGACGCTTTTGGCGGCTCATGCGCTCGGGTGTGCTGACGTGATTGTCTATGACGCGCTTGTGGATGAAGGTGTGCTGGCGCTGGCGGGCGAGGGTGCGGTGCTTGAGTATGCGGGCAAGCGCGGTGGCAAGCCGAGCCCGAAACAGCGGGATATTTCGCTGCGTCTGGTGGAATTGGCGCGTGAGGGCAAGCGGGTGCTGCGGTTGAAGGGCGGCGATCCGTTTGTGTTCGGGCGCGGCGGCGAGGAGGCGCTGACGCTGGCGGCGCATGGCATACCGTTTCGCATTGTGCCGGGAATTACGGCGGGCATCGGCGGGCTGGCCTATGCGGGCATTCCGGTGACGCACCGGGACACCAATCAGGTGGTGACGTTTCTGACCGGGCATGACCAGAACGGGCTGGTGCCTGATGCGATTGACTGGGATGCGGTTGCCAAGGGCTCGCCAGTGATCGTGATGTATATGGCGATGAAGCATATCAGCGGTATTGCTGACAGCCTGATGTTGGCCGGGCGGCGGGCTGATGAGCCGCTGGCGTTTGTCTGCAATGCGGCGACCAAGGACCAGACCGTGTTGGAAACGTCGATTGGCAGGGCGGCACAGGACGCGGAAGTGGCGGGGATTGAGCCGCCTGCGATTGTGGTGGTTGGCGAGGTCGTGCGGCTGAGATCGGGGCTGGATTGGCTTGGCGCACTTTCAGGGCGGGTGCTGGACGGTGATCCGTTGGCGCTGAAATCGGAGCGGGACGCCGGATGACGCGCGGATTTCTTGTTGCCGCGCCGCACTCCGGCTCAGGCAAGACGGTGTTGACGCTAGGCCTGATGCGGGCGCTTGCGGACGCGGGCGAGACTGTTCAGCCATTCAAGGCGGGGCCGGATTTTATTGATCCGGCGTTTCTAGGCCATGCTGCGCGGACGAACTGTTTCAATCTGGACCCATGGGGCATGCGTCCAGAATTTATCCGCATGCTGGCGGGTGGTGACGGGTTGACCATTGTCGAAGGCATGATGGGTCTGTTTGACGGGGCGGCGGACGGGTCCGGGTCTTGTGCGGATTTGGCAATGCTGCTGGGCTTGCCGGTGGTGCTGGTGGTGGACTGCGCGCGACTTTCGCATTCTGTTGCGGCACTGGTGCGCGGGTTTCGCGACCATCGGCCGGAGGTGCGGATTGCGGCGCTGATCCTCAACAGGGTTTCGACGGAACGGCACGAGCGCTTGTTGCGTGACGCGTTGACAGCGATTGGCATTCCGGTCGCGGGCGTGGTGCCAGCGCTTGATGTGCTGAAGCTGCCGGAGCGACATTTGGGGCTGGTGCAGGCGGGCGAGCATGCGGCGCTGGAGGCATTTGTGGCAACGGCGGCGACTGTGGCTCGGGACCGGGTTGATTTGGCGTTGCTGGCTGGGCTGGGCGGAAAATCTGGTGCCAAGGCGGCTGCAGTTTCATGCTTGCCGCCACTGGGTCAGCGCGTTGCTGTGGCGCAGGACCGGGCGTTTGCGTTTTGCTATCCGCATGTCTTGAAGGGATGGCGCGAGGCGGGCGCACAGATGTCGTTTTTCTCGCCGCTGAATGATGAAGCGCCTCAAGCGGACTCTGATTTCATTTATTTGCCCGGCGGGTATCCGGAACTGCATGCCGGGGTGCTTGCGTCCAAGGATGCGTTCCGGGCGGGAATGATTGCGGCGCGGGACCGCGGGGTGGCGATTTATGGTGAGTGCGGCGGGTACATGGTGTTGGGCGAAAGTCTGATTGATGCCGGAGGCAACGCGCATGCGATGCTGGGGCTGTTGCCGGTTGAGACGAGTTTTGCAACGCGGACGCGGCATCTGGGTTATCGCAAGCTGACGGGGCGGGCAGGGACGCTGCTGCCAGGCAAATACCGGGCGCATGAGTTTCATTATTCGACGCTGGTGCGTCAGGGCACGGGAACGCCCTTGTTTGACGCTGTTGATGCGACAGGTGCTGACCTTGGCGCGCATGGGTTGCAAATTGGCATGGTTGCGGGCTCCTATATGCACCTGATTGATTCTGAAGGTGGCGAATGATCGAGCATGGCGGCGCTTTGGATCGCGCAATTGCCGAATTTGGTGGCGTGCGGGCGGACTGGATGGATCTTTCAACGGGGATCAACCCCAATCCCTATCCGTTGCCTGAGCTTGCCATGGACGTGTGGACACGGCTGCCGGACAGCGCGCTGGAGGCGCAGGCCATCGCTGCTGCACGGGGTTACTATGGGTTTGATGCCAAGGCAGGCGTTGTTGCCGCGCCGGGGACACAGTCGCTGATCCAGCTTTATCCGCATCTCGCGCCACCCGGCAATGCGCTGGTGATCGGGCCGACATATGAGGAGCATGCGCAATCGCTTGGCCTTGCCGGACGGGACGTGCGTTACGAGCGCTCGCTGTCCAGCCTTGATGACGAGGACATGATCGCTGTCGTGGTCAATCCGAACAATCCGGATGGAAAAAGCATTCCCGCCGATGCGATCTTGTTTGCAGCGGACCGGTTGGCGGAGCGCGGCGGGCTGATGGTCGTGGATGAAGCGTTTGCCGATACAAATCCGAAGGACAGTGTTGCGGCGCATGTTGGCATGGACGGATTGTTGGTGCTGAAGTCATTCGGCAAGTTTTTCGGGCTGGCTGGCTTGAGGCTCGGGTTTGCGGCGGGCACGCCGGAGATGACGGGAATCGTGTCAGCAATGCTCGGCCCTTGGGCTGCGTCGGGCCCGGCGCTGGCGATTGCGTCGCAGGCTTTTGGCGACAAAGCATTCGTTGCGCAATTGCGGCTCCGGCTCGCCATGGATGCTGAGATGTTGCAAGGTGCCCTGAAGTCTGCCGGTTTGCAGGTGCTTGGCGGCACAGACCTGTTTGTGCTGGCACGGCACTTTCAGGCGGCGCATATCTGGCGCGAACTTGCGGTGAGGCACATTCTGGTCCGCAAGTTTGATCACACAGCAGACTGGCTGCGGTTTGGCCTGCCAAAGGACAAGGACGGGTTGGCTCGGCTGGATGCAGCGTTGGCGGAGATTATGGGCACACTTTAACAAATTGAGTCTGAAAACGAGAGTAAGCCTTTGCATTTGCTGACACTATTTATGGCGCTTCTGATTGATCGGGTTGTGGGTGATCCGGACTGGTTCTGGAAGCGGGTCAAGCATCCGGTCGTCTTGTTTGGTGGCGCGGTTTCGCTGGCCGATGGTTGGCTCAACAGGGCCGACAACTCGCCATACGAGAAGCGACGCGACGGGTTTGTGGCGATTGCGGGGTTGCTTGTGCTGGCGGCGTTTGCGGGGTTGGCGATAGTCTGGCTCTGTGGTCTTGCAGGACCGCTCGGATTTCTCCTTCAAGCCGTGATCGCCAGCGTCTTTCTGGCGCAAAAGAGTCTGATCGACCATGTGGCGGCGGTTTCAAGCGGTTTGAAGTCAGGGGGAATCGAGGGCGGACGGCGGGCGGTGTCGATGATTGTCGGGCGTGATCCGAACAGCCTTGACGAGAGCGGTGTTTGCCGGGCGGCCATTGAGAGTTTGGCTGAGAACAGTTCGGACGGGGTGATTGCGCCAGCGTTCTGGTTTGTCGTAGCGGGTTTGCCGGGTCTGTTTGCCTACAAGATGCTGAATACGGCGGATTCGATGATCGGGCACTTGAATGAGAAATACCGCGATTTCGGGCGGGCTTCGGCGAAGCTCGATGATGCGGCTAACTGGATACCGGCGCGGCTGACCGGCTTGCTGTTTATTGCGGCGGGTGCGCTCGTCGTTGGCGGTGCGCGGGCGGGGCAGGCGTTTGGCGGCATGATGCGTGATGCGCGGCTGCACCGCTCGCCCAATGCCGGTTGGCCGGAATCGGCCATGGCCGGGCTGACAGGTTTGGCGCTGACAGGGCCGCGCATCTACAACGGCGACATTGCCAATGAGCCGATGCTGAATGCTGGCGGGCGGCGGGAGGCGGGCGTGGTGGATATTGATGCTTCGATCGCGATTGTGGCAGTCATGTTTACTTTGTTTTCGGCGCTTGTTGGCCTGATTGCCTTGCTCTGACATGGCTCCCGACACTTGTTAAGCTTGTCGCGCGAGAGTTTTTGACCGGACGGTCAATTGGTGGCATGTTTTGTGCGGGGCGCGGCACACGCGGATACGGGGTAATTTCAGATGAAAATGCTCAAGGCAACAATTGCAGCGTTTTTTTTGCTTGGACTTTCGACGGTCAACAGTTTTGCAGCCGGAATTGTCGCGCATATTGATATTTCGTCGCAGACCATGACCGTCAGCAAGTATGGGTTTGTCATGCATCGCTGGAAGGTTTCGACGGCACGGAACGGTTATTATACGCCGACCGGCCTGTACCGGCCGCAGCGGATGGCGCGGATGTGGTATTCACGCAAGTATGACAATTCGCCGATGCCATACTCGGTATTCTTTCACGGCGGTTACGCCATTCATGGCACCAATTATGTCAAGCGTTTGGGCACGCCTGCCTCGCACGGATGTGTGCGTTTGCAGACCGGCAACGCGGCGGCGTTTTATTCCATGGTGCAGGAAGCCGGGCGGAAAAACGTGAAGATCGTGATTACGCGTTAGAGCATTATGACTTTAGCTGGAACCACACTCAGCGGGTGCTTTTGCGTCAATACCGGCGGAAAGCCCCTTGAACGCATTACAATGCGTCCTGCGGGCCTTTCCTTGGTCTTGCCACAAAATCCCGCCGCTGCCTGTGGTTCCATCTAAACTCATAACGCTCTAGGCGCTGAGCGTTTCGGGATGTCGTATCGCTTCCAGCGTTTGTGGAACCACATCCACTGGTCGGGATATTCGCGCACCCAGCCCTCGACGATGTCGTTGAGCAACTGGCAGGACGCGTCGATGTCGATTTTGCCTTTTGGTGTCACTGGCAGGTCGATCTTGTCGAACAGCTGCAATTTGTAGCGGCCGCCGGGCATGCGGATGCAGCGGGCGGGGTAGACATCGGCATCAAACTGGCGGGCAAGGCGCGGCAGCAGCGGGCTGGTTTGGGCGTCACGACCGAAAAACGTGACTTCGGCACCGCTGTAGAAGAATTGATCGACCAGCATGCCAACGTTGCCGTTGCTTTGCAGCACCGAGGCCAGCGCCCAGACCGCTCCGGCCTTTGAGGGGATCAGGCTGCCCATCTTGGTGCGGCGGGCTTCCAGCACTTTTTTTGCGACGTAGGGATTGTTGGGTGCGCGGAACAGCGCGGTGACTTCCAATCCGAAGGTTGCCGCGCAAATGGGCAAGAGCTCGAAATTGCCGGTGTGGGCGGTGAAGAAAATATGCGGCGTTTGTTCATGCCGCAGCTTTTCGAATATCTCCGCACCTTCAACTTCGATCAGGCCGTGTTTTTCCGCGTTCTGCACATAGTCGAATATATCTTCAAGGAAGACATATTCGGCAACGAGGCGCGCCATGTTGCCCCACATGCCGACGGCAATGGCACGGCATTCCGAGTCGGTCTTTTCGGGGAATGCCAGCTTGAGATTGTTCAGCGCGACGCGGTGGCGGCCTGTCAACGGGCCGATCTTGCGGGCGGCGCGGTCCATGAAGTTGATCGCGGCGTGCGGCGGCAGGAGGCGGATTGTGCGCAGAAACAGGAACGTGACCTGCGCGGTCAGCCAATACTCAATGTGCCGAAGCTTGCGCCACTGCCGGTAGAGGGCGAGTTTGATGTTCAAGGCTCAATTCACCCGCAGCAGGATTTTACCGAACACATCGCGGCTTTCCATGCGCTTGAGCGCTGCGTCAATTCCATCAAAGCCGACTTCAGTGTCGACGACCGGATGCACGAGGCCCTGCGCCATTTTCTGCATGGCATTGGCCATGTTATCCATGCGGCAACCGAAGGAGCCGATGAGGCGCAGCTGCTGCTGGAACAGCATCATCAGGTTGATTGTGGTGGAAACGCCGGACGTTGAACCACAGGTGACAAGGCGGCCGCCGCGCTTCATACAAAGCATCGAACCTGCCCACGTATCGGGGCCGACATGTTCGAAGACCACGTCCACGCCCTTCTTTTTGGTCAGTTTGCGGGTGACGCCTTCAAAGCGGTCTTGGCGGTAGTTGATGACATGGTCCGCGCCGAGCGCCTTGGCGCGTTCGATCTTTTCGTCCGATCCGACTGTGGTGATGACCGTGCAGCCGATCATTTTGGCGAGTTGGATGGCGGCGGTGCCGATGCCTGAGCCGCCCGCGTGGATGAGGATGGTTTCGCCCGGCTGAAGCTTGGCATTGTCGAACAGCATGTGCTCGACGGTGCCGAACGTGACCGGGGCTACGGCTGCGCCGATGTCGGTGACACCGGGCGGGGCTGGGACAAGCTGGCGGGCAGGGATGTTGACCTGATCGCAGGCAAAACCGCCGAGGTGAAAGCCATGGACGCCGGAGACATGCTCACACAGATTGTCGCGGCCTTCGCGGCAGGGTTTGCACAGGCCGCAGATGCGCGCGCCATAGATGGAGACCAGCTGGCCGGGCAGGACATTTGAGACGCCGGGGCCGATTGCGGTGACGATGCCTGAGGCTTCCGCACCGATGGTGAGTGGCAATGTGCGCTTGGCGAACGCCATGCCGCGCCAGCCCCAGACGTCGATGTGGTTGAGCGCGACGACTTTGATGCTGATCGTGACCTCGCCAGGGCCGGGTGCGGCTGGTGCTTCGACATCGCGCACTTCGATGCGGCGGTCTTCGATCAATTGCAGGGCGCGCATGTGCGGCTGTCCTTCAGGCAAGTCAAATTGTTGGAACAGCGCTTAATTGGGTTCGCGCGCCATGACAAGGCAGCTGTTTTGTCCGCCGAAGCCGAATGAATTGGACAGGACCATCGAGACATCAGCGCTGCGGGCGGTATTCGGCACGACATCGAGCGGGATGGCGGGGTCCGGAATGTCGTAGTTGATGGTCGGCGTGATGGTGCCGGTTTGCAAGGTCAGCAGCGAGATCGCTGCTTCGATGGCACCGGCGGCGGTCAGCGTGTGGCCGATCATGGATTTGTTGGATGAGACGGGGATGGCTGAAATGCGCTCACCGAAGACGGTGGCGATGGCCAGATATTCCATCTTGTCGTTTTCCGGCGTCGATGTGCCATGGGCGTTGATGTAATTGATGGCGTCTTCGGCGATGCCCGCGTCCGCCAGCGCCGCGCGCACGGCCCCTATTGCGGGCGATGCGTCGGGCTTGGAGCGGGTGCGGTGGAAATCATCCGCCTTTTCGCCACAGCCTTGCAAGATGCCAAGCACTTTTGCGCCGCGCGCAATGGCGCTTTCGAGTGATTCCATGACCAGTGCTGCCGAGCCTTCGGCCATGACAAAGCCGTCGCGGTCTTTGGAGAAGGGTTTGGCTGCTTTTTCCGCGGGGTCGTTGTGGGTGGAGAGTGCTGACAGGAGCGAAAAGCGGATGAGCGATTCGGTGCTGACGGAACCATCTGTTCCGATAGACAGGACACGTGTGGCCTCGCCGCGGCGGATGGCCTCGACACCAAGCTGGATGGCAGTTGCCCCGGATGCGCAGGCTGTGGACAGGGTTATGGGCAGGCCGCGTGTGCCGAGGCGCTCCTGCAAGCGGTCAGCAATGCTGCCGAACTGGGCTGCATCGAAGAAGGCTGGATGCGGGGCTGCGCGGCAGGCTTCCAGCATCCGTGCGTAGCCGGGCTCACTTGTTGTTGCCAATTCCTTTTCGAGCGCAAAACGATGCTGCCATTCGAGCTCGACCGGCGGTGCTGCAAGGAACAACGGGCCACCGAACGGTCCGCTGAGGCCGGCCTCTGCAATGGCTTCCCTGGCAGCGGCGGCGGCGAGGGCGAACGACAAAACGGATGCTCCGGTGCCGCTTTCTGGCAGGAAGTCCACCGTGCCTGCGATGCGCGTGTTGAGAAGTTCTGTCGGGAAGCGGGTGATGGTGTGAATGCCGGACTTGCCTGATGTCAGCGCCGTCCAGTTGTCAGCTTTGCCCTGGCCGAGAGACGTAACCATGCCGATGCCGGTGACGGCAACAACCGGTCGGCCAAGCTGGTCTGTGAACTTTGATGCCATCCGGGATTCCTCAGGCTTTTGTCAAAAGGGCGGCACCTTCGCCGCGGTGGCAGCCGACGGTCAGCGCAAGCGCGGTTTCCACGGTGCCGGATGATGGCGCTTCGAACGACACGTCAAGTGGGGGCAGGCTCTCGCTTTTGGACACGACCAGCGCCGCGAGTGCGACAGAGAAGGGGAACTGCGCCTCTTTCATGTGACCGGTCAGGCTGGAAAAGGCACGGACCGCCTTGTCACCGCGATTTGCCAACACTGCCTTTTCGGCGGCAGTTGCCGCCTTCGCGCCGGAGGCTCCTGTAACAAGCAAATCGGCTTGTGCACCAACATCTGCAAGTATGGACGCAATGCTGTTTTCCAGATCACCGTTGCGGCGGGCCTGATTTCCAGAGACAGTGGCGAGATTTGCGTAGGCACGGGCACCGCGCTTTTCCGCATGAGCGCGCGATTCAAGGACAAGGAACGCCGAGCCGGAGCCGGTGATGACGCCGCCGCCGTCAGAGTTTTCGCGAGACCAGACGGGCGCATAGCCGTCGCGCTTCAGAAACCCGCCCAATTCGTAGGTCAGGCAAATGTCCAGGTGCTCGGCATTGAGTGCGCCGCCAACCAGAATATGGCTGCTCTGGCCGGAACGGATGCGGGCGAGGGCGGTTTTCAGTGCCGAGATGCCTGCGCCCTCTTCGCCCATGAAGGTGCGGGATGAACCTGTAACCTTGTGGACGATTGAAATGTTGCCTGCGAGCAGGTTGGAAAGCTGGGCGAGAAACAGTGTCGGGCGCAATTCCGTGGTCAGTTTTTCATTGAGCATCATGTCGCGGTCGTTGCGGGTACGCGAGGCCTCCAGAATTTGCGTATCGACCGACACGTCGCGCTCTCCGCCGCCGGCTGCGACGATCATGTCCATCGAGGCTGTCAAGGCCTCATTGTCCTTGATGCCCGCGTCCTGCAACGCAAGACCGGCGGTGTAGGTGCCGATGCGCTGCCACTGCTCCATCTGGCGCTGTTCCTTGCGCGGGATTTGCAGCGACCAGTCGATTTCTGGTGACAGGGGATGGACGACGTATGGAGCGAAATTTTCGGTGTCGAGATGCGGCTGCGCGCCGGATTTTAGCGCAGCCCAGTGTGCTTCAGGGCCTTCGCCCAAACTGGACAAGATGCCGATACCCGTGATGAGAACGTCGTTGCCGCTCATGGCTGCGGGTTTATCCGCTCAGGCTTTTTTGGCCGCGACAAGTTCGTCTATCTTGCCGCAAAGGTTATTCAGAACGAAATATTCCTCTGTCGGCGCGCGGCCTTCATTGACGTCCTGCGTCCACTGCTCGAGCGGAATCTTGATTCCAAATGCCTTGTCGATTGCGAACACAATGTCGAGGAAATCGAGGCTGTCGATGCCGAGGTCGTCGATTGTGTGGCTTTCCGGCGTGATCGTATCGCGCTCGATTTCGCTGGTTTCAGCAATGATATCAGCGACTTTGTCAAATGTGGACGACACGGGCAAAACCTCATTCATGATTTGGCATTGCGCATCTGAAATTGGTGCAACGCCTATTTGATAGTCGATTTGATGCGGCTCATTAGCCTTTTTTGGCTGATTGTGAAAGTGCGAAACGCTCCGGGCATATCGCCGGGTTGCTTGAATTTTTGGTGTTGTATCGTTACGGGTTCGCCAAGTTAAATATCGGGTGAAGCATGGACGTGTTCGGGCAGACGGAAAATGGCGATGCGGTGCAATTGGTGGAGATTGCCGGCGGCGGCCTGACGGCGAAGATCATCTCCTGGGGCGCGGTGATTCAGGACCTTCGCCTGAAAGGGCATGACGCACCGCTGGTGCTCGGATTTGCGGCGTTTGACGACTATCCGGCGCATTCAAAGTATTTTGGTGCGGCGGTGGGTCGAAATGTCAACCGCATCCGCAACGGCGAGCTCGTGATTGATGGCGTGACGCATGATCTCGAGAAGAACTTCCGGGGCAGGCACAATCTGCATGGCGGCACGCAGGGCATCGGCACGCGCAATTGGACATTTGTTGCTGTATCGCGCGACGAAGCAGTGCTCGAAATCCGTTGCCAGGACGGGAACATGGGTTTCCCCGGCAATGTGGACGTCCGCTGCACGTATCGCGTTTCAGGCAAGGGCGTGCTTTCGGTTGTTTTCGAGGCAGTGACGGACAAGCCGACTGTGTGCAATCTGGCGCAGCATTCCTACTTCAATCTGGATGATGGCGGCCTGAGCGACAGCCGCGATCATGTCATGCAGATATTGGCGGATGCTTATTTGCCGACGGACGGGGATTTGATCCCGGACGGGAGGGTGCTGCCCGTTGCCGGGACGACGCATGATTTCCGGCTGCCGCGCGCAATCCGCCATGAAGTGTGCGGTGCGCAGACTGTT
>JANMQE010000076.1:0-2234 GCA_031370195.1 Phyllobacteriaceae bacterium | reverse complement strand
AACACGGGAGCAAGCCGAAGAACCAGCAAATATCCGAATGCGTCCTTGCGGAAACCTTCAGCAAAGGCCGCGGCTTTCGATCCCAGCCGATCACGCAAGAAGCCGCCAAAGCCTGACCTTGCCGCAAGGAATACGATCGTTGCGCCGATTGTCGCGGCCGTGACGACCATGGCGCCACCCTGAAGCCAGCCAAACAGGAAACCGCCGAAGATTGTAAGCACTGACGCCGCCGGGAGTGAAAGCGCCACGGCGGCGATGTAGAGCAGCATGAACATCAAAGACGCAGTCAAGCTATTGGCTGACACAAATGCCTTGAGGCTTTCCTGCTGTTCGCCAAGATAAGAAAGCGACAGATAGTCGGTAAGGCCGAAAGCATAGGCTGCGGCGAGACCGGCGATCAGGACCAGAAGCGGCGCGAACTTTGCAACGCCGGTTTTGGCCACGCCTGTTTTGCTGACCGGGTTGCGATTGGTCGCATTTTCGGATTTGAATTCGTCGTTCAAGTTGGTGGACCTTTAATGTTCAGGTTGTCTGACCGTTCCCTTGCGCTTGTCGCCGGTTCAGTTCAACGCAAATCCTCTGCTTTCACCGCGTCTTTACCTTCGGCCAAGGCGCACTCACCGTTAGTTGAAGACACTGCGTGAAGGAATTGACTCTCGCCCACCTTCATTCTATACGCCGCGCACGCTCGGGCCTGACCTCCCGGCGCGCGATGTATGTTGCGTGGCGATTGGTCCAGTCGCTCCTGTTGTAAAACAGATCCAAGAAGGGCCGCACTCCGCGGTATTGAAACAAATGAAGCGCACCTACCAACCTTCCAAGCTTGTTCGCAAGCGCCGCCATGGCTTCCGCTCGCGCATGGCAACAACCGGTGGCCGCAAGGTCATCGCTGCCCGCCGCGGTCGCGGTCGCGCCAAGCTTTCAGCTTGACGGTCAGTCCTCCAGCCGGTTTGCAAACGCTTTGGCCGGTTAAAAAACAAAATTGAGATCGGGCCGCTTGAAAAAGCGGCCCGATTTCTTGGCTGTGCGTGGTGGTAAGAAACTGCGTGGCCCGCATTTCCTGATTGAGCAGAACAAGCGCAGCGACGGTGGCATCGAGCCACGGGTTGGATTGACGGTGTCCAAAAAGTGCGGCAACGCACCCCAGCGCAACCGCATCAAGCGACGTCTGCGCGAAGCAATCCGCCTCCATGCAGCCATCGACATGTCGCCCTCGACTGACTATGTAATCGTCGCGCGGGCCGAACTTGTGGCCTTGCCCTTCCATCGCCTTGTAAGCGAACTGAAACAGCGACTGAAGAGCCGCCCCTGAGACCGGAACGATCCATGCAGCAAAATCGCAATTTTTACATCACCATTGCCCTTTCGGTGCTGATCCTGATGGTCTGGCAGGTTTTCTACATGAACCCGAAGATCGAATCGCAGCGGCAACAGGCGCAGATTGAGGCGCAACGCGTGGCGGAGCAAACCAAGACGGCGCAGAGTGGCACGACAGCAGCCCCGGCCGGATCAACAGCGCCGGTAGGCACAGAGGCTGCGCCGGCGAGTGATGTCACGCTTGATGCCGCGCTTAAACAGGACGGGCGCGTGCAATTTGACACACCCAACCTTTCAGGCTCGATCAACCTCAAGGGCGGACGGTTTGACGATGTCGTCCTGAAGAATTATCGCGAGACGGTCGAAATGACGTCGCCAAACATTCATTTGTTGGCTCCTTCGCCGGTTGCCCATGGC
The DNA here is from genome assembly GCA_031370195.1 of Phyllobacteriaceae bacterium. Taxonomy (GTDB): domain Bacteria; phylum Pseudomonadota; class Alphaproteobacteria; order Rhizobiales; family Rhizobiaceae; genus JANMEX01. The sequence continues at coordinate 500 of JANMQE010000076.1, read as the reverse complement.
TATTTTGCAGAAATCGGCTTTACCGGCGATACATCGCTGGGTTCGCTGCCGGGGCCGGATACGCTCTGGTTGGTTGAAGGAAATGCGAAGCTGACGCCAGAGATGCCGGTGATCCTGACCTACACCAATGAGAAGGGCATAGCGTTCAAGCGCACGATCGCTGTCGACAGCGAGTATCTCTTTACGATCACCGATGCCATCACCAACGGCGGCGCGACGGCCGCTCAAGTTATGCCCTACGGCCGCGTGATCCGGTATCAGAAGCCCACGACTGCGTCTGTTTATGTGCTGCATGAAGGCGGTATCGGGTATGACGCTGTCAGCGGCCTCACGGAGGCAACATTTTCCAAGCTTGATGATGAGAAGGAATTGAAGCCGGATAAGGGCACTGGCGGCTGGCTCGGCTTTACCGACAAATATTGGGCGGCAACGTTGGTTCCGTCAGACAAGCTCGGTTATCAGCCGCGCTACTCCTATTTTTCTGACGGGCGGACCCGTTA
>JANMQE010000808.1:0-9152 GCA_031370195.1 Phyllobacteriaceae bacterium | reverse complement strand
GATAAACGTCTGCACTGCATTGAGACTGTTAGGCGCAAGCTCGGTCCAGCCCTTGCCGAGCGAGGTGAGCACAAATTTGGAGGCGGCGATGCTGCGTGATGTGTCCACCACCGCGGCAATCACGGCGACAGCCAAAAAGATCAGCGCAAGGAAACGGAAGATGAAACGCATCAAGGGCAACCCCTTTCCAAGGCGCGCCAAGAACGCGCGTCGGGGCAAAGGATAGGGCTTTGCGGCGCAAACGGCAATCGTCAAGGCGGCTATTTGACCTGAAGGTGAATGCGAGCATTTCGCCGAATATGCAGTTGAACCTTGGCGCTTTCCCGTTATAAGGAGCGCGCTTTCAAGGCGGCAGCAGATTTTGCCAACCGGAAGGTGAACCGCCCGGATAGTTCCAACCGGGCGACATGGTGCGGACAGGTGGCCGAGTGGTTTAAGGCGCACGCCTGGAAAGTGTGTGTACGTTAATAGCGTACCGCGGGTTCGAATCCCGCCGTGTCCGCCAGCCAGTTTCCGGCGAATCGTTGCCCGATCATGGAACCCCCCCCCCCCCCCCCCCGGCCAACGCCGAGTCCCTGCACCATCACCGCCGGAAGATTTTCGGGCGTGATCCGCATGAAGATCATCGCGTGGCGACGCCATTGGAGCTTTTGTTTGATCTGACTTTTGTCATCGCATTCGGGGCTGCCGCTTTGCAGCTGGCGCATGGGATTGCGACCGGGCATGACTTCACGGCGCTTGCCGGGTTTGGGCTTGCCAGCTTTGCGATTTGTCGGGCTTGGATCAACTTTGCAAGGTTTGCGGCGGCCCATGACACGGACGACTGGGTGATGCGGCTGGCGACCGTGGTGCCGATGATTGCCGTGGTGGTCATTGTCGTGATTGCGGCGATGTCAATTGTGAGTCTAGCCGCCCGCCTTAACGTGCTGATGTTTGTGCGCGTGGTGACGATAGCCGGTTACAAGATGGCGGGTCACAGGCACAAAGCCGATGCATTGGTGCGGTCTATGCCGCGCGGCGATTGACCGAAAAACAAATGACCGCACCGGCAAACCCGCCGTCGCTATTTGTACGCTTTCCAATTCCCCGCAATGTCTGATAGGTTTCGCGTTATTGGGGAAACTGTCAGAGGGTGATAGCAATACGTGAATGACCGTTTGATCATCACCATGATCGGCGAGCTTGGCTTCAGTTTTGCCGGCAAACCGGTCAGGATGCAGTCGCGCAAGTCTGAAGTGCTGCTGGCTTGCCTTGCCTTGTCTGGCACCGGCCAGATGACGCGGCAGGCTGCGGCAGGTCTTCTGTGGTCTGACCGCACGGAAGAGGCGGCGCGCACCTCGCTGCGGCAGGCTGTGATGTCTGTCAAACGTGCATTGCAAGCGGCGGGATTTGACGGCTTTGAAGCCGGACGAGATCATTTGCGCCTCGACCTGTCGCTCGTTGAGGCAGACGTGCAGCTGCTGAATTCAGAAGCGCGGGGTGGCAAGGTTCCGGATCTGGCGAGCCTGCACCGGTTCCGTTACGCGGAATCGCTTCTGAAGGGGCTGGATGATCTGGATGAGAGTCTGGCAGCGTGGCTCTCCATGCAGCGGCAGGTCTGGCGCGACATGATGGGCGACGCGCTGCAGGCGGGGCTCCAAGCCGCCAGCGGCAAGTCTGCCATCAGGCAAGCATGGGCCAAGGCGATGCTGGCGTTTGACCCATCAAATGAGGCGATTGCCCGGCAGTTGATGGAAATGCGCAGTGCGGCGGCAGATTATGCCGGCGCCCTTTCGGTATTTGCCGATCTTGCCAAAACACTGAAGGAGGATTTTGACGACAATCCAGCGGCAGAGACCCGACGTCTTGCCGATGTGATCAAGGCCCGCCAGAGCGCCCACCGCACACAGGCACGGACGCCGGTTTCCCATGGTCTGGACAGGCGGCACGAGCCAAACCCGGTGATCGTCGTCTCACAGGTGCCCGATACGATCTCTGACCCGCAGCTTGCGTCAATGCTGTCAGGTCTGCGGTTTGAGCTGGTTTCGCTGCTGGTCCGCTTCCGCGAATGGTCGGTGGTTGACTGGACACCCGCCAATGGAGGCCATGACCGGCCGGCCTATAGTATTCTCTTCTCCGGCCATGCCCGCGGTGGGCAGTTTGCCTACTCGATCACGCTGCGCGACGAGCGGGACGGCGCATTCATCTGGAGCGATACGTTCCGAGGCGGCAAGGACACGCTGCATGAGGTGGAGGAAACGTTTGTCAGGCGCATGGCGGCGGCGCTCAATATCCATATTTCCGCCGACAGACTGCGCCGCTTCTCGAGCAGCAATGCCATTCCAGCCAGCCATTTTGACGCTTGGATCAAAGCGCAACAGCTGATGCAGCGGTGGCGCGATCCTGACGATAATGCCGCATTCGAATTGCTTGACGGCATCATCCGCGATCTGCCGACATTCAGCCCGGCGCACAGCGCCCTGGCGCAGCATGCAAACGGGCGGCACATTGTCTGCCCCGGCAATTTTCGCGATATGGAACAGACGTTGAACGCATTCCGCCATGCTTCGACGGCGCGTCTTCTGGACCCGCTCGACGCCAAGGCTCATCTTTGTCTTGGGTGGACGCATGCGCTGCTCAACCAGTTCAACGAGGCGGCTGGCGCGTTTCGCGATGCGCTGCAACTCAACAGCAATGATCCCTGGGTGCTGACGTCGGCCACGCACGGTCTGGCATTTTGCGGTGCCACTTCAGAGGTTGAGCCCCTTTCTCGCCGGATCACGGGGCTTGGCGTTTCCTTGGCACCGGAGCACTGGAGCTATCTGGCGGGAATCCACTTCCTGTCCGGCAACTATACCGGCTGCATTGAAGCGGCGCGCCATGTTGAACATGGCTACTATGGCATGAAGACATGGACAATTGCCGCGCTTGCCGAGACCGGCGAGATGGTTGCTGCGCGGAAGGAGGCTGATTCGCTGTTCAAGGCGCTGGTGCGCGACTGGCGCTCGAACCGCGCTGCCAGTCCCCTCGTTGCAGGGGACTGGCTGGCGGACATGTTCCCGATCCGCGATCAAGCCGTGCGCCGGAAATTGCGCGGACGGCTAGCAGACGCAGGACTGGTTTAGGTTACCTGCAGACCGAAGTCGTGTAGTCCGCAACACGGCAGAAGAAGAAGTCGAGATCGTTCAGCTCCTTGTCTGACGGATGCGCGCGCTCTTCGCCATCGCCGCGCATCTTCACCTCGTAGAAGGGCGGCACCTCGTAGCCCTTCTTGGTCGAGCCGGGGTCTTTCGACAGCGCCTTTTTGTGGTCGTTGGCCTGTTTGGTCAGCACCTTGACGGTGTTTTCGATCATCGCCTTCGGCGGCAGGCGCAGAACAAATTCTTCCGTTTCGGCCTGCACTGTGCGGATTGATTTGTAGCGTGTCGGAACCATGGCAATCTTCGGCTCAAGCGCCTTTTTCAACTCGTCAATGGACGTTGGTGCCTTTGACGGATCGGAAGCCCATTCCTTGATCTTCTTGCCGAATTTCAAATGGTCGAGAATTTTGAAGCGGCCATGCGGGCCTTCATGTAAATCAAGCATATGCGTTACTCCTGTGTTTGCTTGCATGCTTAAACCAGCGGCAGCGGACTTCCGCCTGGCAGGCGTTTTTCCGATTCCGGCAGGTTGCGGTCGAGCCAGCGGATCAATGCCGGCATGGTATCGGGCATCTGCCCGAATGCGGCTTTGACAGCCTCAGCCGCGCCAAACCCGGCGCGCGGCATGATGGTGTCAAAGGAGCTTTCGTCTTCCAGCGCGCGGAAAAATGTTTCAGCAGCGATCATGGAGCCAAGCGGCCCGAGCGATTTGCCCGACCAAGGCTTTTGCGAGGCTTCGATGAGGACGAACAGACCGAGTGGCGGGTCGCTGATGACAATTTCGGCCAGCGCCTTTGGCATTTTGCCAAGCCCGCCGGACGGGTCGAGCGCGCGGCTTGTGTCTTCGAGCCAATCGCGAACCATCCTGCGGTGCCGGCCGGCATCAAGGAGCCAGGCGCGGTTGGGATAGTCTGCCGGGGCAAATGCAGAAATCCGTTCGCGCAGACCATCCAGCGTGGAGACGCCAGAGACAGCTCCGCGCAACAGATCGCGCCGCGCCAATCCGCCGCCCTCTGAGTCTTTCGGGTGCTTGAACGCGCGGATGAGTGGCCCGGCATAGCCCGGCCCGATCAGCATGCTCGGCTGCGGCGCACGGCGTCCAAGATCGAAAAACAGCGACCATTGCGCAATCCATTCGCGATCAAACGGCATGTCACGCGGACGCTTGAGCGAATTGCGCTCAATGACCGAGGCCAGCGGATGGCTCTCGCTTTTGAGGTTGAAGCGGTATTCAGGGCGGACCATTGCGTGGCCCATGCGGTAGACCGCGTGGGCAAATTCGGCGGAAACCGGCCGGTGCTTCAATCCTTTGGCGAGGAACCGGCTTTCGCTATTATTGCGATCATACCAAGCGTAAGTATCCGGCTCGACCAAACGTCGCACAAGATCATTGCGAATGATGGACCTGAACGCTGCCGTCAGCGCCAGCCGCGCGCCAAGATAACGCTCGTCGGCGTTCCAATTGGCCGGCATTTTTCCGACTGCCGCATTGTGCACCATCGCAAACAACGCGGTGATCTGAGATATGACGGCATTGTCATCATTGCGGGCGTCAGCAATCAGCGGCACCGAGCGCACGAGGCCGCCAGACCGGTCAATCATCCGGCCGATATCGCGCAAGGGTCCGGCGCGCGAGCCGATGCGCACCGGTTCCAGCCGCAAGTGCACGGGCGTTTCAGTCGGGTCTTCCGGCCAGGCGTGGCAATGCGGCGATGTCTGCGGGCCGGTTCCATAGAGCGTGTCGAGCATCAACGCGCGGGAGCGCATATTTTCCTGCGCAGGCGGGCAGAACAGATCGACCGCTGCACGGCTGTTCATCGTCAAATCGTGTGCGGTAAACTGCGCAAGATAGGTGTAGCCTGACGGAATGGCGGTGTTGAAACTGCCGCCGTCATCGCCGCGTCGGATATTGCCGTCCATCCGGATGGCCAGCTGCTCAATCAACGCGCCAGTCAGCTTGATATCCGGACCGCTGCCGTCACGGCTGACCACGCCGCAATAGGCACCGGTTGCGTTTTCAGCGCCAGTCAGTGCGCCCGGATATCCATGCAGGTCAGCACCACGACTGTCCCTGCGGACGTTCAGCTTCCCAAGCGAATTTTCTCCGGCCTCAGTCAGTTCCGGTCTTGCCACGCGACCATGCATACGCACACCACCCTGTCCCGGAATGAACCAAAGGCAGCGTGAAACAAGCGTGAAAGCGGGGCAAATTTTTAATGATTTCTTAAGTTTCCGAGAAAAAACCGGGGGTCGGCGCGTGCAGTCCAGACCCCCGGTGAGTCAGTCATTGGTCCGATGAAAATCAGACTGACTCGAATTCGACAGACCCGTCGTCCGCACTTGCAGCGACAGAAGTCCGGGAGCAGAAGCCAAAACCAAATTGCGGACATTACTCACGCCTCTTGGCGCCAATGCCAGCCTGAAGCGGCTTCGACGCAAGGCTCCTGCATTCCCTAACGACATCACTAATCACCCAGCGTGAAAGCAGCGTGAAAGCAGAAACTGTGCTTAGTGGCGTGAGACGATGCTTTTCATAAAGGACAGCAGTTATTTAAGATTGTTCTAATATTAATCAGGCATTAAACCTTTGTCGGCATTTTAAGTGAAATTGTAGTTTTCCGGGGCTGGAAAATGTCTAACACGATGATGCGGTTTGAAACGCGCGAAGCGATCAACGGTGCGATCCTGAGCTTGGTTGAATCGGGCGTTCTGCTTGAGGATGTCGATGTCGAACTCAGTCGCATGGGACTGGTTGATCTTGATCTTTGCGTTGAATGCCTCAACGAAATGGTGCTGACGCTGGCCGCAAGTCAGGTCGCTGGCGCTCTTGAAGCTGCCTGAGCACTCAATCCCGATAGCGTGGTTCCTGCTCATCCAGAATCGTCCGCAAATCCGCAAAATGACGGTCGGCCTGTCCGGGATAGTTTTCGATGTCGCGCGCAACGCTCTCGGCAATTTCATCTGACAACAGCCGCAGCTTTTGTCCGGTTTGCAACGCCTTGATGTAGGTTTCGGCGGCGCGTTCGAAATAATAGAGCCGGTTGAACGTATCGGCGACTGTATTGCCAATCACCAGCACGCCGTGGCTCCCCATGATCAACACCTTGACTTTGGGGTCCGCCAAAAGTGCCGAGCAGCGCTCGCCTTCCTCCTCAAACGCCAGCCCGCCGTAGCTTTCGTCGATCACATGACGGTTGAAGAACGTCGCGCAATTCTGGTCGATTGGCGGCATGCGCGAGTTTTCGAGCGAGGCCAGGACTGTCGCATATATTGAATGCACATGCATGACGCAGCGGGCGTGGCGAACATTGCGATGAATTGCGCCGTGAAGTCCCCAAGCGGTTGGATCGGGCGCGTCGAGGCGGTCCATGCTTTTCGGGTCGTCAGCATCAAGCAAAAGCAGGCTGGACGCCGTGATGCGCGAGAAATGCACCTGATTGGGGTTCATCAAAAACTGCGCACCGCTGTCATTGACCGCGAGCGAAAAATGATTGGCGACCGCCTCATGCCAATTGAACCGCACCGTCCAGCGGAAAGCGCAGGCGAGATCAATGCGTTCGGATTCAAAGTTGCGGTTGGTCCGCAAACCGGCGCCAAGTGAAACGAGGGTCATTGTAAATCTCCTGATCGACAGCAATTTCATGCGTTTTGGAGAGGATTGGCAAGATCAAATATGGATCGGACGGCGCATTCAAGTCGCATCCGGTCTTTTGTTTGGCCTCTTGCTGCCATATGTGTGCGCCTGCAAACAGGCGGCGGGATATTGATGATTGATGGTGATGACAGGCTCCGGCTCGGGTTTGATACTGGCGGGACTTATACCGATGCGGTGCTGTACAGCCCTGCGCGGGGGATTGTGGCCACGGCCAAGTCTCTGACAACACGGCATGATTTGTCGATTGGCATCTCCGGTGCGGCGCGGGCGGTGATGGAGAAGGCGGGGGCAAAACCGTCCGAGATCGGGTTGGTATCCATGTCCACCACATTGGCGACCAATGCGCTGGTTGAGGGCCAAGGCGGGCGGGTGGCGCTGGTGGGCATCGGCTTTGACGCCAAGGATCTACACCGCGACGGCCTGGCGCAGGCGCTGGGCAAAGACCCGCTGATCATCGTGTCCGGCGGGCATGATGCGCATGGCGGAGCGAAAAAGCTTGATTTGGAAGCACTTGAGGCGGCGCTGACAGAGATTGGCGGCTCAATCACCGGCATTGCCATCGCGGCGCTGTTTGCCGTGCGCAACCCGGCGCACGAGATTGCGGCACGGGAATTGGCGCGCAGGATCACCGGCCTGCCGGTTACGGTCAGCCATGAACTGTCCTCCAAACTTGGCGGTCCAAGGCGGGCGCTGACAACGCTTTTGAATGCGCGTCTGGTCGGGTTGATCGGGAGGCTGATTGACGCAACGCAATCTTTTCTCAGTGAGGCCGGAATTGCTGCGCCGTTGATGGTGGTGCGCGGCGACGGGGCGCTGGTTTCAGCGGCGTTTGCGGCGGAAAGACCAATAGAAACAATCCTTTCGGGTCCGGCTGCCAGCCTTGTCGGTGCGCGGTTTTTGACTGGTCTGGACAATGCGATCGTCTCTGACATTGGTGGCACCACGACTGACATTGCGCTTTTGACCAATGGCAAACCGCGTTTGGATGAAGAGGGTGCGACGGTTGGCGGCTTTTCGACCATGGTCGAGGCGGTGGCGATGCGCACGCACGGGCTGGGCGGAGACTCGGAAGTTGCCATGGAAGAGGGCGGGCTTGAGCCGAAACTCATCCTTGGCCCGCGCCGCATTTTGCCCTTGGCGCTGGCTGCCGTGGCGCATCCTGAAATTCTTCAAACCCTTGAAAAGCAGGTGAAATCCGACACCATGGACCGGCTTGAAGGTCGTTTTGCGCTCAGCACCGGCCTTGCCGAACGCTTTGCTGCCGGGCTTTCACCTTCAGAGGCTGCGCTTTACCACCGCCTGTTGCCAAAACCGCAGCCGCTGTCCGGTCTGATTGGCTCCGCATCGCAGATTACCTCATTGAACCGGCTGGTGGTGCGCGGGTTGGCAATGATATGCGGATACACGCCGACCGATGCGCAGCATGTGGCCGGGCGGCAATCGACTGGCAACGCTGAGGCGGCAAGGCTTGGTGCGATGCTGTTTGCCCGCAAGCGCGACGGGCGCGGGCGGGCGATTTCTGCGACGCCGGAAGACATGGCAGCAATGACAATTGAGGCGCTTGAACGGCGTTCGGCGGAGCTGGTGCTGGAGGCTGCGTTTGCCGAAGACGGGCTTGACGGCCCTGCGATGTTGCGCTCGCCGCTCACAAAAAGGGCGCTCGAAAAGCGCGCGGGAACCGTTCGAATTTCGCTCGAACTGGACCGGCCGGTGATCGGACTTGGCGCGTCGGCACCGCTGGTCTATCCGGCCGTCGGGAGGCTTCTTTCGACCAAGGCAATCATCCCGCTGGAGGCTGGCGTTGCCAATGCGGTCGGCGCTGTGGTCGGTGAGGTGCGGGTGAAGGTGAGCGCCCACATCAGCCAACCCGAAGAGGGACGCTTCCGGGTGAGCGTCGGAGCGCAGGTCAAAGACTTCACGGACGAACAAGCGGCACTGGCTTTTGCGGAAGCGGCAGCGAGCAACACCGCTTTGGCAAAAGCTGCGCAGGCCGGCGCGGCGGATGCGCATGTGGACATGGGACGGGACATCAAGACTGCGACCATAGAAGGTCAGCGCAAATTCATCGAGGGCGTCATTTCCGCCAGCGCGCACGGGCGGCCACGGCTGGGTGGCTGACCGTTGTATGCTTGCGCTGGCCATTTGGACCCACGAATAAACGCTGCATAGGAGGCATCATGAGCAAATCGGCTTTGATAACCGTGTTTGAGTGGGCTGGTTCCGCGCTGGGGATTGTCTACGCGCTCCTCATCGCTTCAAACACGGGCAATGAAATAACGGCATTCGTGCTTTTGCTCCTGTCCGCATGCCTGTTTGCCGCATGGGCCGTCATTGACGGGCGCTGGGCGTTCCTGGCGTTGCAGGTTTTCTACGCCGGC
>JANMQE010000780.1:0-4426 GCA_031370195.1 Phyllobacteriaceae bacterium | reverse complement strand
GGCTCGGCGCTGTGGGCGATGAGCCAGAATGTGCCGGTTGCAGCGGTTGCGGCACTGCGCGAAACGTCGATCCTGTTTGCAGCAGTGTTGTCAGTGGTCCTGTTCAAAGAAGCGATTGGCGTCTGGCGGCTGGCTGGGATTGCCGTGATATTGGCTGGTGTGGCACTGATCCGCATTGCGTAATGCTTCACGCGCTTTGAAGTGAACGATCAGAAATGCTGACTACCCATCGACAAATACCACAGCTAAACTCCGTGCATGAACAAGCCGCTGATCCGCAATTCCACCTGTCCGCATGACTGCCCGTCCGTCTGCGGATTGGAAGTCGAGGTGCTCGATGAGCGCACCATCGGCCGGGTGCGCGGCGCGAAGGACCACAGCTACACCGCAGGCGTCATCTGCGCCAAGGTCGCCCGTTACGCCGAGCGCATCCACCATCCGGACCGGCTGTTGAAACCGCTGATCCGCAAAGGGCCGAAAGGTTCAGGCCAGTGGCAGGACATCGGCTGGGACGAGGCGCTGGACTTGACGGCGGAGAAGTTCATCCAAGCCGAGCGTGAGTTCGGCACCGAGAGCATCTGGCCCTATTATTACGCTGGCACGATGGGCCTCGTGCAGCGCGATGGCATTGAGCGACTGCGCCATGCCAAACGGTATTCCAACTTTTACGGTACAATCTGCATTTCATCGGCCTGGGCAGGCTATGTCGCGGGCACGGGCCGTCTCTCCGGCGTTGATCCGCGCGAGATGGCCAAATCCGATTGCGTTGTCATCTGGGGCACCAATGCGGTGGTGACGCAAGTCAATGTGATGGCCCACGCCATCAAGGCGCGCAAGGAGCGCGGTGCCAAGATCGTCGTCATTGACATCTACAACAATGCCACAATGGAGCAGGCGGATATCGGGCTCATCCTGCGCCCCGGCACGGACGGCGCGTTGGCGGCGGCGGTGATGCATGTGCTGTTTCGCGACCGCATGGCTGACCGGGCCTATATGGCGAAATACACCGACGATCCGGCAGGCTTTGAGGCGCATCTGAAAGACAAGACGCCGGAATGGGCGTCGGCAATCACCGGGCTGTCCGTTGAGGAAATCACTGATTTTGCCCATCTTGTGGGCAAAACCCCGCGCACCTATTTCCGCATCGGCTATGGCCTCGCACGGCAGCGAAACGGCCCGTCGAACCTGCATGCTGTCACCTCCATTCCGGCGGTCGCAGGTCATTGGCAGCACGAGGGCGGCGGCGCGTTCCACTCCAATTCCGGCATTTTGAAGCTTTACACGGCGGAACTGGAAGGCACAGGCTTTGCCGATCCGTCGATCCGCACGCTCGACCAATCGAAAATCGGGCGCGTGCTGACCGGCGATGCTGAGGCGCTGCAGGGCGGCGGGCAGGTGATGGCCATGCTGATCCAGAACACAAACCCGATGAACATCGCGCCCGAACAACGGCTGGTGCGGCAGGGGTTTGCGCGCGAGGATCTGTTCACGGTCGTGCACGAGCAATTCATGACCGACACGGCAAAGATGGCCGACATCGTTTTGCCCGCGACGATGTTTCTCGAGCATGACGACATCTACAAGGGCGGCGGCCATCAGCACATTTCGCTCGGCCTCAAAGTAATTGAGCCGCCGGAAGGGCCGCGCACCAACCATTTCGTCATTGAGGAGTTGGCCAAGCGCCTCGGCGTTGCGCATATGCCGGGCTTCGGCAAGACCGAGCGCGAGCTGATCGAGACGATGCTGATGAAAGGCAAGCGCCTGTCGCTGGCCGAGGTCGAAGAGAAGAAATGGATCGACCTGCAGCCGGACTTCGAGACATCGCATTTCCTCAACGGCTTTGCATTTCCGGACGGCAAATACCGCTTCAGGCCGCTTTGGCAGGACGAAAAGCACCCCTACCATCCGCCCAAAAGCATGGGGCTGCAAGGCGAGTGGCAGGATCTGCCGTCGTTCCCCGACCATATGGTCGCCAATGAAAAGACCGATCCGGACCACCCGTTCAAACTCGCCACATCGCCAGCGCGCAACTTCCTGAATTCGAGCTTCCAGAACACGCCGACCTCGGTTGCGAAAGAAGTGCGCCCGACGCTGAAAATACATCCGGATGATGCGGCGAAGCTTGGCATTGCGGATGGCGAGCGGATTCAAATTGGCAACCATCGCGGCCAAGTCATTCTGCATGCAGAGTTTTTTGAAGGCGTGCAGCGCGGCGTGACGATCTCCGAAGGCATCTGGCCCAATAGCGCGTTTGAGGGCGGAGAAGGTATAAACACGCTGACCAGTGCAGACGCGATAGCCCCACACGGCGGTGCGGCGTTTCATGATGTGAAGATTTGGGTGAGGGCGCTCAAGGACGACCGCCCTCGTCAAATGTTTGGCGTCGGCGAGACGCCGCCTGAACTCGCGGACATGCTGTTGTCGGAATTGGAGCGCCGAATCAGTGCAAACGTTACCAATGTCGAAGGTTGACGCGCCAAACGCGCACTCGCGCTGCTGGTAAAGCGCAATTCCGTTAAAAGTGAAAGAACGATGTCCGGAAACATCTCAATCCGCCCCGTCCAACCCACCTACCGCGAGCAATGGAACAACCTCTACACAGGCTACGCCGCCTTCTACAAGGTCGAGCAGACGCCAGAAATGCGCGACACGGTCTGGTCGTGGCTGATGGACGAGGGCAGGGAAGTTTACAGCCTCGTTGCAAAGGATGAGACTGGCAAGCTGATCGGCCTCGCCCACTTCCGCCCCTACGCCCGCCCGCTGTCGGCCAGCATTGGCGGGTTTCTGGATGATCTGTTCGTCGATCCACAAGCGCGCGGCTCCGGGGCGGCGGCATTGCTGATCGACGCGGTAAAGGCCGAAGGTATAAAGCGCGGCTGGACTGTGATCCGCTGGATCACAGCAGAGGATAATTACCGGGCGCGGGCGCTCTATGACCGGGTGTCCGAACGGACGAAGTGGGTGACATATGATATCAAGATTTAGGCGACGAGGGCCGATGTAGTTGACAATTTTGATCGTCGGCGCTGCCCCTCATCCGGTCCGTCGGACCACCTTCTCCCCGCAAACGGCGGGGAGAAGGGGACAATCACCAAAGACGCAGCCTTCCCTTCTCCCCGTCACTTACGGGGAGAAGGTGTCACGAAGTGACGGATGAGGGGCAGAGCCGAAGGTGAAAATTAGGCACAAACGCAATGACTTAAGGCTACAAGTGTCTGCGGTACCCAATGTTGGGCATCTCAAACTTGTTAGCCCTTGATTTAATTCGCCCTCCAAAATAATCTCCCCTCAAACTCCGGATCATCAGTCCGGACAGGCCATGCCTTGGGAGGGGCAATCGCATGTCTGCCATTGGAAAATTCATTTCGCGCGCAGTTTTCCTGATCTCGCTGATGGCCTCGCAAGCAGCTTTCGCCGCAGCGCCGACGGCCAAAGACCCGGCTGATGATCTCCACAGCTGGTATGTGCATGTGCTGGAACTGGTGCGCCATACGGCGACATATTCGCCGCCGCTTGCCAGCCGCAATTTTGCCTATCTGGGCGTTACGGCATGGGAGGCGACAGCTTCCGGCGATGACAAGCTGAAGAGTTTTGCCGGGCAGTTGAATGGTTTGACCGAACTGCCCAAGCGCGAGGCTGGCGCGACATATGACGAGACTGTTGTTTTGAATGCCGCGCTGGAAGAGGCCGTGCGAAACTTCTTCTCAAACACCGGTCCGACCGGCCAGCGCGCGTTTGCAGCCGTTTCCAAGCGCTTGAATGAAGAAGCCACAGCCGGGAAGCCCGCCGATGTCGTTGAGCGCAGCAAGGCGTTTGGCAAGGCCATCGCGGACCATGTGCTCGAATGGTCAAAGGATGATGGCGGTGCTGTCATCGAGAACATGGGCTTCCCGTTTGAGTACAATCTGACAAAAGGGCCGTCCAACTGGGTGCCGACCAGCGCGTTGCGCCAGCAGCAGCTGCCGCTGTTGCCGGGCTGGGGCAACAACCGCACATTTGCCATGCCTGACGGCGCGGCCTGTCCGCTGCCGGCACCGCCGGAATACGGCGAAGACAAGGGCAGCGCCTTCTACAAGGAGGCCGATGAGGTCTACCAGACCACCAGCAGGCTGACCGATGAGCAAAAGCTGATCGCCCGCTTCTGGTCGGATGACCCGATGCTGACGCCGACGCCGCCCGGGCACTGGATTTCCATCGTCCTTCAGATCATGGAACGTGACAAGCTCCCCGTTGACAAGGGCGCGGAAGCGCTGGCGCGCACCGGCATTGCGGTGGCCGATAGCTTCATCGGCTGCTGGAACACCAAGTTCCAGTATGACCTGTTGCGCCCGGTCACCTACATCAAGCGCGTCATCGACAAGACGTGGGAGCCGATGCTGATCACCCCGCCATTCCCGGAGTATCCGAGCGGCCACAGCGCCGAATC
>JANMQE010000772.1:0-9443 GCA_031370195.1 Phyllobacteriaceae bacterium | reverse complement strand
CTCTACAATGGCAACAGCTTTGCCGTGATGATGCTGACGCCGCAGGATATTCAGGATTTTGCTGTTGGCTTTTCGATCACGGAGGGTATTGCCGATCAGGCTTCCGACTTGGAAGATGTGCGGTTTACCGAGGTGGCGGATGGTTATGTTGTCAACATCGAGGTTGATGCGGCCAAGCTGGAACGCGCTGAAGGGCGGCGGCGGACTTTGACCGGGCGCTCGGGGTGCGGGCTGTGCGGGGCGCAATCGCTGGACGCTGTGATGAAGCCGCTGCGGAATGTGAAGAGCGCGGTGCCGGAGGCGGATGCTGTGTTGGCTGCGCTTCACGGACTGAAGTTGCGGCAACCGATGAATGCGTTGAACAAGTCCACGCATGCGGCGGCGTTTTGCGCAATGAGCGGGGCAATTCAATTGGTGCGTGAGGATATCGGGCGGCACAATGCGCTGGACAAGCTGGCGGGCGCCTTGGCGCGGCAGGGAACGGATGCGGCAAGCGGGTTCATCGTTTTGTCAAGTCGGTTCAGCGTTGAAATGGCGCAGAAGTCGGCGGCTATTGGCGCGGGGTTTGTGGCGAGCGTGTCGGCACCAAGTGCATTGGCATTGCGGCTCGCGCACAAGGCGGGCCTGACGGTGGCCAGCCAGTCGAAAGACGGCTTGATGATATTTGACAGAACAGGGACGGCAACTGATGGACGATAATGACACGATCCGCATGGTCAATCAGATCGCGGATTTCTTCAGGCCCTATCCGAAAGACGAGGCTGTGGCCGGTATTTCGGAGCATATCCGCTCGTTCTGGGAGCCTCGCATGCGGGCGAAGCTTGCTGCCACGCTCGCGTCTGGCGGCAGCGGCATGAGCGAACTGGCCGCGACCGGTGCAAAGGCGGCGCTTGCCTCGCTAAGCGCTGATAACCATTTGCTAACCACACAGTCTGACACCGAGGCCTGAATTAGCAAAAACGCAACGTCCGCATGCGAAATGTCCTGTGATGAGGGAAATTTCGTGGCTTTCGACATTGCATCACTTGCTGGACTGAACGGGCTGCTGGCTGGAACGAGTGTTCTGGCGGTTTCCGCGTCGGTTTGGCTGTTCTCCCATTACCGGCAGGCGCAACTGACCGCAAAGCGCGTAAGCTCTGACTTGTCTGAGGCAATAGAGAGCCTTGGCGAGGGCTTTTACCGTTCATCGCTGGATGGCAGAATGCTGTTTGCCAACCCGGCACTTGCCAAGCTCAACGGCTATCAGACGCCGCAGGAGTTGCTGGATAATGTAAAGGACATTGCCACAGAGTGGTATGTTGACCCCCACCGCCGTGATGAATTTCAGGCCATGCTTGCCAGCAACAACAAGGTTGTTGACTTCACATCGCAAATCTACCGGCACAAGTCGCGGGAGCCGATCTGGATTACCGAGAATGCCCGCATGGTTTTCGACCCGAAGACCGGCAAGCCGAGCCACTATGAAGGCACAGTCCGCGAAACGACCGATCTCATGATCCGCATTCAGGAGAAGGAGCGGCTTCTGAAGCTGACCTCCCATGTGCCCGGCGGGTTGTTTCAGCTTGAGCGCAGATCGTGCGGCGATTTTGATGTTGTTTTCTCGTCCCCCGGATTCCGCGAACTTCTTGACAACAAGGTGAACGAGGAAAAATTCAATCTCAAGCGCTTCCTGACAATTATCCATCCTGACGACCTCGTTGGGTATCACGCATCGCTGAAGGCTTCCCGCAAATCGATGTTGCAGTGGATGCATGAGTTCCGCGTTGTCACCGATGGCGGCAAGGCAAAGTGGATGAAGGTGCAGGCAACGCCGGAAATGCACGACAATGGCCGGATCATCTGGCACGGATATTTGCAGGATGTGACCGGATCGAAGGCGGACGAGGCGCAGATACGCTCACTTGCGTATATTGACACGCTGACGCAACTGCCGAACCGGCGCCTGCTTTTGGACCGGCTGCAACAGACCATTGCCGGATGCGCGCGGCGCAATGAATGTGCGGCAGTGCTGTTCATCGACATCGACAATTTCAAACTGCTCAATGACACCCATGGCCATGGCACAGGCGATCTGCTGCTGGTGGAAGTTTCCAAACGGCTGAAAAAGCTCGTGCGACGCAACGACACTGTCGCGCGGTTGGCCGGAGACGAGTTTGTGGTGCTGCTGGAATGTCTTGGCAAAGACAAGGCGTCGGCAAATCAAAAGGTGGCGATGGTTTCCGAGAAAATCCTCGCTGCCTTTGGCAAGGGCTTTGATCTTGGCAAAATGACGACGCCCGTTTCGGCATCGATCGGCGCGATCTCGTTTGACGGCAATGCAAAGTCTGTAGACCACATCCTCAAGGATGCGGACACCGCGATGTATGAGGTCAAGCGTTCGGGGCGCAATGCATACCGCATATTCGAGCAGGGTCGCGACATTCAATCCGGTAACAGACTGATGCTCGCAGACGATCTCAAGATGGCATTGAAGAAGAAGCAGCTTGCCTTGCGACTCCAGCCGCAGGTGGACCGCGACGGACGGATAATCGGTGCCGAGGCCTTGATCCGGTGGAATC
Source organism: Phyllobacteriaceae bacterium (assembly GCA_031370195.1). Classification (GTDB taxonomy): domain Bacteria; phylum Pseudomonadota; class Alphaproteobacteria; order Rhizobiales; family Rhizobiaceae; genus JANMEX01. Next base: position 6,885 of record JANMQE010000772.1, on the reverse strand, counting down.
ATCCGTCGCTCGGGATGCTGACGCCTGACAAGTTCATGGGGCTTGCCGACCAACGCGGCCAAGCGCAGGACATCGGCCAGTTTGTGCTGGAGAACGCTGTGAAACTGCTTGCATCCTGGCAGACCGGTGCGCTGACCGCAGGGCTGAAGCTGGCCGTCAATGTCAGTGCGCAGCAGTTTTTGAATGAGGCATTTGTCAGTGAGATCCGGTCGTTGATCAACCGCCACAAGATTGTGGCATCGCGGCTGACCTTGGAAGTGACAGAGCAGGTGTTGTCCAAGGACCGCGAAAATGCCGTCAAGATGATGGAGCGCCTGAAGACGACGGGCGTGCGATTGTCGCTGGATGATTTTGGCACCGGCTTCTCGTCGCTGTCGCATCTGAGTGACATGCCGCTTGATGAGGTCAAGATCGACGGCAAGTTTGTGCGGGTAATGCAGGACCGGCCGAAAGACATGGCGCTGGTGCGGACGATTATTGCCATGGCGAGAGCCATGGGTCTTTCGACGGTCGCCGAGCATGTCGAGACACCTGAGCAGGAGAAATTCCTGATGGCGCAAGGGTGTGATAATTTTCAGGGCTTCCTTTACTCAGGGGCAATGACGCGCGACGACTTTGAAGAGGCCGTCAAGCGCAGCAGCAGTGATGCGACAAGGCAACTGGCAAACGTTGCGTAAAATCCACTTTGGTGGCCAACTGGAGCGATCTTCTGCGCTTCCGGTACTCACGTACCCAAAAGTACGCTCCGCTCCGGTTCTCGAACATCACTCCATTTGACTCACCAAACTGAATTTTGAGCCGGGTTGAGGTATTCCTGACTTGCGTTTTTGCAATTGTAAAATGGGCTGAAGCCTGCAAACTGTCGTGAAAAGACAGAACAGGCTGCACATGCTCGATCTTGTGATTTTCTGGGAATGGCTGGCGCTTGCCGTGCGCTGGTTGCACGTGATTACCGCCATCGCGTGGGTCGGCTCATCCTTCTATTTTGTGGCGCTTGATCTTGGGCTGCGGCAGGCACCAAACCTGCCGGCAGGTGCGCATGGCGAAGAGTGGCAAGTGCATGGTGGCGGGTTTTACCATATCCGCAAGTACCTGGTCGCGCCGGCGGAGATGCCTGAGCATTTGACTTGGTTCAAATGGGAATCCTACGCGACCTGGCTCTCCGGCTTCGCGCTTTTGTGCGTGGTCTATTATGCCGGGGCGGGGCTTTATCTCATAGACAAGACCGTGCTCGACATTTCGCCCTTGCAAGGCATTGGCATTTCGCTGGTGTCGATTTTCCTTGGCTGGCTGGTCTACGATTTCCTGTGCAAGTCACGGCTTGGAGACAATGACTGGCTGCTGCTGATTTTGCTCTATTGCTTCATGATCGCGATGGCTTGGGGCTATGTGCAGATATTCTCCGGCCGGGCGGCACTGCTGCATCTTGGCGTCATCACTGCCACGATCATGTCAGCGAACGTGTTTGCGATCATCATTCCGAACCAGAAAATCGTGGTGGCGGATTTGATCGCGGGGCGCAAGCCTGATCCGAGATACGGCAAAATCGCCAAGCAGCGCTCGCTGCACAACAATTACCTGACGCTGCCGGTGCTGTTTTTCATGCTGTCGAACCACTATCCGCTGTCGTTCGGCACGGAGTACAATTGGATCATCGCCTCGTTGATTTTCCCGATCGGGGCGCTGATCCGGCACTATTTCAACAGCGTTCATGCCCGCAAAGGCGAGCCGCACTGGACGTGGGCAGTGTCGGCCATCCTGTTCATCATCATCATCTGGCTGTCGACCAATCCGAAGGTGCTGAGTGGCGAGCAGGCTGCGGTGTTTTCGCCGAGGCTGGTTGAAGTTGCTGAATTTGCGGCAGCGAAGGATGTGGTGATGGGGCGGTGCTCGATGTGTCATGCGGCTGAGCCGGTTTGGGAGGGCATTTATCACGCACCCAAGGGCGTGATGCTGGATGATGACAACCGCATTGCAACACATGCGCGGGAGATTTACCTGCAATCGGGCCGTTCGCATGCCATGCCGCCCGGCAATGTCACAGACATCACTGTGGACGAGCGAAAGGCGATTGTTGCTTGGTATGAGGCGGCGAACAGGGCTGCACAATGACCATCATTTATCGCGCGCGGTTGCTGGATTTCACTGACGAGCCGATGGACGGCGAGGGGTCGTCTGCCGTCCGCTATGTCGAAGACGGTGGCCTTGCTGTTGCTGGTGCCATGATCATCGCGCGCGGAGAATTCGCCGATGTGCGCAAGGCGCATCAGGACGCGGAAATTGTCGATCACCGTCCGCATCTCATCATGCCGGGCTTCATCGATACGCATCTGCATTTTCCGCAGATGCAGGTGGTAGGCTCCTATGCCGGGGCACTTTTGGAGTGGCTGAACAAATACACGTTTGTTGAGGAGCAGAAATTCCGCGATCTTTCGCATGCCGAACGGATTGCACGGTGCTTCTTTGACGAACTGACCAACCACGGCACGACGACTGCCGTCGCCTATTGCTCGGTGCACAAGGAAAGCGCCGAGGCCTTCTTTGCCGAGAGCGAGCGGCGCAACATGCGCAGTGCTGGCGGCAAGGTGATGATGGACCGAAACGCGCCGCCGGGACTTTTGGACACGGCGCAATCCGGATACGACAACACCAAGGCGCTGATCGAAAGGTGGCACGGGCGCGGGCGGCAGGTCTATGCGATCAGCCCGCGCTTTGCGATCACCTCAACGCCCGAACAGTTGGAAGCGTCAGGAGCCTTGGCGCGCGAACATCCGGATTGCCTGGTGCAAACGCACCTGTCGGAAAACCATGCCGAAATCGCCTACGCATGCGAGCTTTATCCCGATGCGCGCGACTACGCCGACATCTACGCCCGATACGGCCTTCTTGGCCCCAAAAGCCTGTTCGGCCACAGCATCCACCTGTCAGAACGCGAGGCCGGGGCGATGGCCGAAAGCGGTTCTGTTGCGGTGTTCTGCCCGACATCAAACCTATTCCTCGGTTCCGGCCTGTTCGACATGGCGCGGCTGCGCGGGGCGGGCGTGCGGGTGTCGGTGGCAACCGATATCGGCGGCGGCACCAGCTATTCGATGCTGCGGACCTTGGACGAGGCTTACAAGGTGCTGAACCTGCAAGGCCAGCACTATCATCCTCTGCGGTCATTCTACCAGATGACGCTGGGCAATGCCCGGGCGCTGTCGATGGAAGACAAGATCGGCACACTCGAGGTTGGCAGCGAGGCGGATTTTGTCGTGCTTGATGCGCGGGCGACATCGGCGATGGCGCTCAGGATGGAGACAGTGACGACACTGTCGGAGGAGCTGTTTTTGCTGCAGACGATGGGCGATGACCGGGCTGTGGCTCAGACGTATTTGGCGGGGGTGGGGTGGAAGGCGTGATCTTGGGTTATGCTTTTTCGTTCAGACCTTACACAGCGCCAATTGAAACAGTTGCTGCTTCTGACTTTCTGTCTTTCATACGCGGAAGACCGGAAATCTTGGCGCCGACAGAATTCTCGGCGACGCGCAATTCGTAAAGCTGCTGCAAATTCATCCAGAAGGTCGGCGAAGTGCCGAACCAATGGCCAAGACGAAGCGCCGTATCGGCAGTGACGCTGCGTTGGCCATTAATAATACCGGTGACGCGATTGACCGGCACCTCGATATTGCGCGCCAGTTCGGCGGCAGACATGCCAAGTTCCTGCAGTTCTTCTGCAAGATGTTCCCCGGGATGAATGGGTGTGCGTACCATCACAAGCTCCTTCAGTGGTAGTCTACGATTTCAGCGTTGACCGGACCGGGCGAACCATCGGGCCATTCAAAACAGATGCGCCATTGATCATTGATGCGGATCGAGAACTGGCCTGCACGGTTACCTCGCGGCGCCTCAAGGCGATTTCCGGGCAATGCGCGCAAGTCATTCAGACTGGTTGCGGATTCCATCCGGTCGAGCCGCATTTCAGCTTGCCGCGCAAATCCGGAAAAGTCCCGGATGCGCTCCCCCGCGGCGAATCGTTCCGTGCGCTTGTCGCAGTAGCTAACGATCATGACGGCAGGTCATTACGCGAAATTATGCGTTACGTAAAGAGTAATTAACTAGGCCACCTCAAACCCCGTCTCCTCCGCCGCCCGTTGCAGCGTGTGCCAGAACGAACGGGCGAGGGAGCGGAAGACGAACAGGTCGAAGGTTTCGCCATCATGCCGGTAGATTTGCGTGAAGATGGAATGATGCGTTGTTGAAAGGCCGGACCCTGCGGCGAAAACCGCTTCAGCGAAATCGATGGCGTAGAGTTTAGACAGAACCCATTCAGCTTTCGGTCCGGAAATGCGCAGGCAGGTGCGGCCATGGGAAAGGTCGATCAGCGCGCCATTTGCCGGTTTCAGCTTGGCGCTTATCGGGTCATCCATGCCCTCCTGTCCGGCGAGAAACCAGCGGTTGGATGCGATCGGGAACGATATTGCGCCGGGCTGCCCTGCCGCCGCCCCGGCCAGTTTCGCGATTGTCGCTCCGGAGCCCTCGAACGCCGCCAACTCGCCGAGATAGCCATACTGCGGCTCGGAGAGGCGCACGCCGATGCCATGTGCAACATTGCCGAATTGTCCCGGCTTGAAATCCGCTCCCAAAGGCGATGCGCTGTCAGACATGCATGCGCCTTCCTTCGGGGTCGAACATGTGGCAATCGACGATTTCCACGGGCAGATGCTGGCCGGTAAGCGGCGCGGTGGCGAAGGCGGTGGTGCCGATGCGACTCTTGCCGTTTTTGACCAATGCCAATGCGATGTATTTCTCCAACGCGGGCGAATAACAGGCGGCGGTGACGTGGCCGAGGCTTGTTGTCGGTTCGGTCAGTTCATCCTCGTCAACAATATGGCTGCCGCCGGAAATGGGCTTGCCGGTTGAGGAGAGTATGCCGACGAGCGACAGGCGGTTTTCATCGATGAAGCCGGGGCGGCTCATCATTGACTGGCCGATGAACGGCTTCTTCTTCGACAGCATCCATTCGAGATGCAGATCATGAGCGGTGGTGCGCCCGTCGATTTCCGCGCCGGTGACGTGGCCTTTTTCAATGCGCAAGGTGCCGAGCGCTTCGAGGCCATACGGCGTGATGCTAAACGGTTTGCCTGCTTCCATCAGCGCTTCCCAAACTTGCTGGCCGTGGCCAGCGCCGGAATAGACTTCGTAGGCCAGCTCGCCGGAAAACGAGAGGCGGCAGATCATGACCGGTTTGCCTGCGATGCTGCCATGAACGATGCCCATGAAGGGCAGGGCGTCATTGTCCATTCGCGCGCTTTCGATGCAGTTTTCGAGCACTTTGCGTGCGAACGGGCCACTGACTGCCGCGCCTGCCCATTGGTCGGTCACGGACGTGAGATGCACCTTCAGGTCCGGCCACACGCAATCGAGGCAATAGTCGAGATGCTGCATCACCTTGCCGGCGTTGGCTGTGGTGGTGGTCATCAGGAAATGGGATTCGCCGAGCCGCCATGTGGTGCCATCGTCCATGACCAGCCCATCCTCGCGCAGCATCAGGCCGTAGCGCGCCTTGCCGACAGCGAGGTTGGAGAACATGTTGGTGTAGACGCGGTCGAGGAACTTGCCCGCGTCCGGGCCTTGGATATCGATCTTGCCAAGCGTCGAGACATCAACAATGCCGACGCCCATGCGCACGGACCGGGCTTCGCGGACATAGGCCTGCTCGACGGTCTCGCCGGTGCGGCCGTAGATCATAGGGCGATGCCAGAGACCGGCGGAATAAAGTGTTGCGCCGTTGGCCAAATGCCAGTCGTGCATCGGCGTGCGGCGGTCAGGTTGGAGATCGCCGTAGCGTTCGGCTGCAAGGACGCCGAAGGACACGCCGCATGCGGGCGGGCGGAAGCGGGTTGTGCCGGTCTGCGCGATGGACTTGCCCTGTTCGCCGCCGAGGATGGAAAGTGCAGGGATGGCAGAGTTGCGGCCCTGTTCGGTTGCCATGCCGAGCGTGGTGTAGCGCTTCATGTGCTCCGGCGCGGAGAAGCCTTCCAGGTTGGCGAGACGGATGTCGTCGGCTGTGACGTCATGCTGAAAATCGACGAAGGCCTTCTGCGACTTTGCGCCACCGCGGATTTCGTGGATGGGGGCGGCGAAATAGGCGGGGTAGCAATCGGGCCTTGGTGGAGCCTTGACCTTTTTTCCTGCAAGTTTGGCAACGGCAATTGCGGCGATGTTCCTGGCATCCGCCTTGGCTTCGTCGCGGCCAAATATGCCTGCGGCTGAGCCGCAGACGTAGAAGTCCTGTCCCGGCGCGGGCTCTGGCGGCAGGAACGCTTGCAGCCTCTCGCTCCACTCGGGCTTGCCGCCGGCCTGGCTGGCAAGTTGGATGGACGGCGACCAGCCACCGGAGACCGCAAGTGTGGTGCAGACAATGGTCACGGGTTCTCCCGAGACTGCGCCTTTCGCAGCGTCGAAATGCTGAACACTGATGGCCTTGAGTGCCGCCTTGCCTTCTGTTCCGGTTATTGCGCGGCCAACATGGTGGTCCGCGTTGCACAGGTCGGCCAGCGCGCGGGCGGGGGCGGAGACTTCGGGCCGGGCATCAATGATGGCGGCAATCGTCGCGCCGGCGGCAGCGAGATCAGCTGCGGTCTGGTATGCCGCGTCATTGTTGGTGAACAGCGTCACCGGGCCTTCGGGAATGACGCCGCGCTTGGCGAGATCGCCGAGCATCGATGCGAGCATGACACCGGGAACGTCATTGCCCGGAAAGACGACGGGCCGCTCGGTTGCGCCGGTGGCGTGGATAGCGGTTTTGGCTCGGATGACCCAGTGGCGTTGGCGCGGTTCGCCCGGCGCGCGGGTGGGTTTATGATCGGCGACGCGTTCGGTTGCAGCATAGGTGTTGCCGTCGTA
>JANMQE010000662.1:0-2224 GCA_031370195.1 Phyllobacteriaceae bacterium | reverse complement strand
GAATTCGGCTGGCAGGCGCTCGCGCAGATCGTCGGCGGTGATCGCGCGGATCAATCCGCGAGCGCGCTGCTCGCGGCGGCACGACTCGGCGTCGAGGCGAGGTTCAGTGCGCTCGAAGAGACCACTCCCGCGCCCGTCGCGAAGACTTGGAAAGACGTGCCTCTTCCCGCTGCGGTGCAAATGGCCGAGTCGCTCGCTTTCGGCCAATGGGATGACGTCCTCGCTTCCCGCGCTCCCTCCAACGATGCAAACGCCGCGTGGTTCGCGCTCGCACGCGCGGAGGCGCTGGCGCGACTCGGTCGCCGCGACGACGCCGAAGCGGCGAACTTCGACGCGTGGAAAGCCATCCGACGCCAGCACGGGACCGGCGAGAACGCGCCAGGCTTCTTCTCCGGGTCATCCGCTGGCGAAGGCGTGGACCTCACGCCGTGGGCGAACGTGAAACGCACCGAGGATTGGGCCGGCGGACAGAACAACAATCTTTCATCGCTTGAGGAAATGTCCGAGCAGCCCGGCGGCTACCGCTTCCACCCGCGCGATTTCATTCTCCTCGCCGGAAAAAGCCTGCGCCTCACCGGGGGACGAATGCTCCCGCGCAGCACCGGCTGGATCCCGCTGAACCGGCCCGCGCGGGAAGCCGCCTTCCTTGTCGCCGCGTGTTACGTCGATGTGTCGGAACACTTGCAGGACCACTGCATCGGCAGCCTTTTCCTGCTGCGCAAAGGCGGTCGCGGCGCGGTCCGCATTCCCCTGATTTACGGGCGAAACGTTTGGGACTGGTGGACGCCTTCCAGCGGCTACATCAAGGAAGCGCCCGACGAAGCGGTCGCCTGGACCGGCGACAACCCGAACGCGACTTACCACCGCCACAAGCTCAAGCTCTATCGCATCCAGTGGGAAGCCGGCCCCGGCGAAGCCCCCGTCGTCGCCCTCTCGATCGCCTCGCACGTGCGCCGCCCCGCACCGATGCTGATGGCGGCGGAAGTGGTGCGGTGAACCGCTTTCCCCCTACATCTCCATGATGTTGAAAAGCGTGAGCTGCGTGTCGTAGAGGAACGTCGCCGTGTAGGCGCTGAAGAGGAAGCGCAGCTTGTAGTTCACGCCGTCGCCGCCAGCCGCGTGGACTACTGCCGCCCGCATGTAGCCTCGATAGCCGGCGTGGGCGTGATTGCACAGCGGCAGCGCGATCTCGCGGTGCGGCCATTCGTGCCGCGCGCCGTCCCAATCCAGCACCACGCGATTGAACGCCGACTGTTCGCGGAAGCCATCGATCCGCACGGGCTTGCCCGCCTCCGCGGCGCGCCAGCGTTCGATGAAGTCGCCGAAACGCGCGCCCGTGACCGCCCACGTCCCGCTGTTGAAGCCTTCGCGTTTCAGCGCGCGCCGCTCTTTCGCGGTGAGGTATCCGCTATAGGCGATCTCCTGAATTCGTGTCCCGGCCTCGGCCGTGCAGGCGAGATCCCACGCGCCTGCGAACAGGTGATCGATGTTCCGCAGAACCACCGAGTCGCAGTCGATAAACATGATCTTCGCATAACCCGCCGCCTCGATGTGCGCCGCCGCGGCGTGCTTCGCGGACCGCGCATAGCCCGCCAGATCGCCCCCCGCGAATGCCGTCTCCGGCACATCCAGCGCCACCTCCCGCACCCCTTCGCGCGCGACCATGAAGAGCGGGGCAGGGGAGTTGTGGAAAACGACGACCTCCCCCGTGAAGCGCGTGCGCAGCAGCGAGGACACGAGCATCTTCGCCATGTTCCGATGCCCCGTCTCCCCGGCGTAATCGAGGGCAACCGTGTAAATCAAATTCCCGGCCATCGGCTACGTCTCAAGGATGTGCATCAGCGTCGCCTGCTGGTCGAAAAAGAACGTGTTCATGTACAGCCCGAACATAAACCGCAGCTTCACGTCGAAATGCACCGTCCCCGCCAGATGCACCAGCCGGCTCCGCAGATAATCCTCCGCGCGCGGATCGTACGCAAAAGGCGTCGCCACCTCCTCGCGCGTGAACCGCCTCACCCGCAGATCCGTATCCAGCACGAAACGCGTCAGCGCCGCCTGATCCGCAAAGAACCGGGGACGCTGCGCCGGCCCGTAGTGAATCCCTTCCCACGCCGCCATCACCTCCTTATACCGCTCCGCGCGCACCGCAAGCGTCCCGCCATTCGTCCCCTCGCACGTCAGCCGCGCCGCCTCCTCTTCGGAGATGAAACAATTAAACCACAGC
>JANMQE010000656.1:0-4406 GCA_031370195.1 Phyllobacteriaceae bacterium | reverse complement strand
TTGTGATTTGCGGGGTGATAATTTTCACCCTCAGTGCTGCCCCTCATCCGGCCCGTTGGGCCACCTTCTCCCCGCAAACGGCGGGGAGAAGGGAACAATCACCAAAGGTGCGGCTTTCCCTTCTCCCCGCCACTTGCGGGGAGAAGGTGGCGCGCAGCGACGGATGAGGGGCAGCGCCGAGCGTGAAAGGCGTCGCCTAAATCACATAGGCCCTGAGCGGCTCGAACCCGTTGAACGCCACCGCCGAATAGGTGGTGGTGTAGGCACCGGTGTTCTCGATCAGAACTTCGTCGCCAATCGACAGCGCGAGCGGCAGGTCATACGGCTTTTTCTCATAAAGCACATCTGCCGAATCGCACGTTGGCCCCGCCAGAACGCACGGCGCAACGGCACCGCCATCATGCGGTGTCGTGATCGGATAGCGGATGGCTTCGTCCATGGTTTCTGCGAGGCCGCCGAACTTGCCAATGTCCAAAAACACCCAGCGCTGGTTGTCATTGTCGGCCTTCTTGGAGATCAAAACGACCTCTGTCTTGATGGTCCCTGCATTGCCAACCATGCCCCGGCCCGGCTCGATGATGGTCTCGGGCAGCACATTGCCGAAATGCTTGCGCAGATAACCGAAGATGGCCTGACCATAGGCCTGAGCCGAGGGCACGTCCTTGAGGTAGCGCGTCGGGAAGCCGCCGCCCATGTTGACGAGGCCAAGCACGATGCCTTCTTGCGCCAACGTGGCGAAAACCATTTTGGCGTCAGCCAGCGCGCGGTCCCAGGCGTCAAGATTGACCTGCTGCGATCCGACGTGGAACGACACGCCCCACGGGATGAGGCCAAGCGCCTTCGAGTGGCGCAGCACGTCGATGGCCATGGCAGGCGCGCAGCCGAATTTGCGCGACAGCGGCCACTCCGCGCCTTCGCCATCAGTCAAAACGCGGCAGAACACTTTCGAGCCCGGCGCAACACGGCCGATCTTCTCTGCCTCTTCGACACAGTCGATGGCAAACAGGCGGATGCCAAGCTCGAACGCGCGCGCGACATCGCGTTCCTTCTTGATCGTGTTGCCAAAAGAGATGCGCGCGGCAGACGCGCCGGCATCCAGCGCCATTTCGATTTCCGCCACCGACGCGCAATCGAAATTTGAACCCATCGAGGCAAGCAAACGCAGGATTTCAGGCGCAGGATTGGCCTTCACCGCGTAGTAAATCTTCGAGTCCGGCATCGCCTTTTCAAACGACTGGTAATTCTCGCGCACGACGTCGAGATCGACGACAAGGCAAGGTCCGTTCGGACGGCGGGTGGCGAAAAAATCAAGAACGCGCTGGGTGGCCATGACGATGCTCCATTCTCCGGCGGCCATTCAAGGCACCGGCAAACCAGTTCCGGGATGAGCGATCATCCCAATGACAAAGTGTGAGAATCGCCGTCGTGGAACCAGCCGGTGGAGACCCCGGAACCACGAATACGCTTCACACAGCGGGTGGATGAGGCCTATCGGCCAAATCCTCTTTGTCTGCCTTGGATTGGAGATGCCTCCGCACTTAGGGCAATGATGGTGTGCCTCTTCAGAACCATTGGCTTTTGGACAGCCAACCGAGACCAAAAAAGCCCGCACCGTCGTTGCTTCAAGGCGTCCCCGGCCCTTGGTTGGACCGGCCGGAAGGTATTACTTCCGGGTACCGTCCCGGTTGTTTACCGGGGGACGCCCACAGGCTCGTGCGACTTTGGGCAAGGCGCATATAGGACCGAAATCGTGACAAAACAATGAAAAATTTGCGTGCAGAAAGAAATCCTTTTTCGGAGACGCCAAATCATTCTATGTTCACAATTGTTGAACAATTAAAGGATGGCGAATGGATACGCTGACGCGCATGCGCGCATACATAGATGTTGTCGAGGCAGAAGGGTTTTCGGCCGCCGCGCGCAAAATCGGCCGATCAAAGGCGCTTTTGTCGAAATATGTGCGGGAGCTTGAAGATGAACTTGGTGCCCTGCTTCTCAACCGCACAACGCGCCAGTTTTCGCTGACCGAAGCCGGGCACACCTATTACCAGCGCGCCTCGCAATTGATCCGCGAGATCGACACGCTGCAGGAGACCGTGCGCGACGCATCGGGCGATGTGAAGGGCCGAATCAAGCTCTCCGCGCCGCGCACGCTCGCCGATACTTTCTACGGCCAATCCCTGATCGACTTTGCGGTCGCCCATCCGGATATCATCCTCGACATCCGGCTCGATGACCGCTTTGTCGATCTGGTCGAGGAAGGCTTTGACCTTGCCATCCGCATCACGAAGATGGAAGATTCATCGCTCATCGTGCGCCGCCTCGCGCCGTTCTCCGTACTGCCCGTCGCATCGCCGGAGCTTCTGGCCAGAACGCCGGACTTGACCCGGCCACAGGATCTCGCGCGCCTGCCCTGCATTCTGGACACCAACGCCCGCTCGCTTTCCAATTGGACATTCACCGGTCCTGACGGCGTGCCGATCAGCGTGGCGGTGAAACCGCGACTGGAAGTCAACAGCCCTTTCCCGGCAAGGCAAGCTGCTGTCGCCGGGCTTGGCTTCACACTGCTGCCGGACTTTGTCGCAGCGCCGGAGATAGACGCGGGGCGGTTGGTTCGCATACTTCCGGGCTACAAATCCGCATCGAGCGGCAGCATCTATGCCGTCTATCCGCACCGGCGCTATCTGCCGGCAAAAATCCGCGTGCTCGTCGATTTCCTGTCGCATTGGTTCAAGACGCATGAGCCTGCATGCACGGAAGGCAACAAGTGAGAGGTCCTTCTGAAACCACATTTTCGCCGGATTTGCAGGGTGATTGAGCGTCCATGAATGCACCGTTCACGGCATTGACGATGAGACTGCCAAAGGCCGCGCTCGCAGCGCTGCCCTTGCTGGCCATTGCCACATCCGCGCAAGTCCATCCGCATGTCTTCGCCGAGGCGAAACTCGAAATTACCGTCGAGCCGAACGGCAAAGTCGGGAAATTGGCTCATGTCTGGCGTTTCGATGATCTGTTTTCCGAAACTGTGATGTTCGAGTTCGACAAGAACGCTGACGGACAGATCAGCGCGGCCGAACAGGCGGAAATCTCGAAAACCATCGTCGAATCGACGGGCGACTACAATTATTTCGAGTCCGTCATCAACAATGGCAAAGACACAAAGATGGCCAAACCGGCGGATCTTTCGGCAGCGTTTGACGACAAGATTTTGGTGATCACCTACACCAACGCACCGGTGGAGCCGTTGCTGATGAAGGGCACTGTGTCCTTCGGCGTTTACGACCCGACCTTCTACACCGCCATCGACTTCATCGACAACACCGACATCACCATCAAGGGCGCGCCACCCGCCTGCAAAGGCAAGGTCATCCGGCCCGATGCGGATGAAGCACTTGCGCAAAATCAGGGCAGTTTGACGGATGCTTTTTTCAACGATCCGCAAGGCACCGACATGTCGAAAATCTTCGCCACAAGACTGGAATTGACGTGTTCCTGAAATGCCGCCCGCAGACGCTTCTCATCACCGCTGTCATGCTCATTGCCGCAACAGGCGTCGCTTCGGCTGCATCAAGTTCGCTCGGCATTGGCACAAATGAGGTGGCTGCGCCGCCGACCGGCCTGTTTGCCGGCCTGTTCCACTGGATCAACATGCAGCAGCGCGATTTCTACCGCGCCATGACCGGTGCGTTGAAGGCGATGCGCGATGATGGCTCCAAGGCATGGCTGCTGGTCGGCCTGTCTTTTGCCTATGGCGTCTTGCACGCGGCGGGACCCGGCCATGGCAAGGCAGTGATCTCGTCCTACATGGTCGCCAACGAGGTGACGCTGCGCCGCGGCATCATGCTGTCGTTCGTCTCGGCGTTTTTGCAGGCCCTGTCGGCTTTGCTGATTGTCGGGTTGGCCTTTCTGGTCTTGCGCGGCACGACGATTTCGATGGACGACGCAACGCATGCGTTTGAAGTCGCATCGTTTGCGCTGATCACCGCGTTTGGGGCTTGGCTGTTGTGGACCAAGACATTCGGTCGAAGCCATAGCCACGTGCACGTGCATAATGACAATTGCACGCATGATCACGGGCTTCGCGGCCGTAGCGCTCATCACGCAAAGAGCGGCGCGCAATTTCGGGCCGAAGTCTGCGACACCTGCGGCCACTCCCACGTGCCGGACCCGCAGATGATCGCCAAGGAGTTCAGCTGGAAAACGGCAACATCGGCGGTGTTGGCGGTTGGCCTGCGCCCCTGTTCCGGCGCGCTGATTGTGCTGACCTTCGCGATACTCAACGGCCTGTATTTCGGCGGCATCATGTCAGTGCTGGCCATGGCGCTTGGCACGGCCATCACAGTGTCGATACTGGCAACGCTCGCTGTAACCGCCAAAAATCTGGCCCTGCGCCTGTCGAAACCATC
>JANMQE010000653.1:0-3664 GCA_031370195.1 Phyllobacteriaceae bacterium | reverse complement strand
TCTGCTTTAGTCGCAGCGCGCCTTGCTTCGGCTTCGGCAAGCGCCTGCTTGGCCATTTCACTCAGCTGTTTGGGCTGAGGCAGCGCATTTTCAGGTTCCGTCATCGAGATATTCCTGCCATCCGATTGAAAGGCCACAATTGCTGTCCCATGATATAGGGCGATTTAAATTCATTTGCGAAGAGAGGTTTTGACCGATGAATGCTGCTCGCACTGCCATGCTGCTGGCGATGATGACGGCGCTGTTCATGCTCGTCGGCTATGCCGCGGGCGGGCGGGGCGGCATGATGATCGCGCTCGTGTTTGCAGCGGCGACCAATCTGTTTTCCTGGTGGAACTCCGACAAGATGGTGCTGCGCATGCACAAGGCCATTGAGGTCGATGAGGCAAATGCGCCGGAATATTGCCAGATCGTCAGGGCGCTGTCGGAGCGGGCCGGTTTGCCGATGCCACGCGCCTACATCATCGACAATCCGCAGCCGAACGCCTTTGCCACCGGGCGCAACCCGGAGAACGCTGCCGTTGCCGTAACCACGGGTCTGTTAAGCAGGCTCACACCGGAGGAGGCCTCGGGCGTGATCGCCCATGAACTGGCACACATCAAGAACCGCGACACGCTGACCATGACCATTACCGCGACACTTGCTGGCGCGATTTCGATGCTCGGCAATTTCGCCTTCTTCTTCGGCGGCTCCAGCCGTGACCGGCCGCTGGGAGGATTTGGCACGCTGCTGGCAATTATTGTTGCGCCGCTGGCGGCGATGATCGTGCAGATGGCCGTTAGTCGCACACGCGAATATTCCGCCGACAGGCTCGGCGCGCAAATTGTCGGCAACCCGCTATGGCTGGCGTCGGCGCTGAAGAAGATTGCTGCGGCCTCCAAGGGCATCGTCAACGAAAGCGCCGAGCGATTCCCGGCCTCCGCGCACATGTTCATCATCAATCCTCTGTCCGGATTGCGGCTGGACGGTTTGTTTTCGACCCATCCGGCTGTCGAAAACCGTATTGCGGAACTGGAGGCAATGGCGGCGGATATGGGCAGCGCACAGCCACCGGCTGAGCCCGTGGACGAGCCTGTTGCCAAGAGCGAAGAGCCAGAACCGGAAACGCCACAGCCAAGCCGACCTTGGGGCCGCAACGCCGCTCCGAAAAAGGGCCCGTGGTCTTGAACGCTGGCAAAGGCGGGCGTCAGACAAAAGCGCAGCAGAATTCAACCTCAATCAACAAGCCGGGCCTTGCCGCCCGTCTTTGCGCGCAGCGGCTGCTCGGCGCGGTGATCGAGACCTCGACCTCGCTCGACGGCCTGACAGACGATGACCACGGCCACCCGCAATACCGCGCGCTTGAAATGCGCGACCGCTCGCTGGTCCGGGCGATCTTGTCGTCCGCGCTGCGCCACAGGGGCACGGTGAATGCGTTTGTTGCGCGTCTTCTCGACAAGCCGCTGCCGGAAAACGCCAAAAGCCTGAACCATCTGCTGCATGTTGCAGCGGCGCAGATCCTGTTTCTGGACGTGCCGGACCACAGCGCGGTGGATCTGGCAGTGGAAGCGGCACGTGTGGACCCGCGCAACGGACGGTTTGCGTCACTGGTCAACGCGCTGTTGCGACGCATGGCGCGGGAGAAGGACGATGTGCTGCCAAGGCTGCTGGCTGACACCAAGGATGTGCCGGACTGGCTCTGGGACGCCCTGCGCGCGCACTATGGCGAGCCGAAAGCCGGTCAAATACTTGCCATGCACCGCATTGAAGCGCCCGTGGATTTTACCGTGAAGTCCGATCCTGCGCACTGGGCGACCATGCTTGGTGGAATTGTGGTGCCTGGCGGCACGGTGCGCGTCGAAAAGCTCGAAGCCTCCGTGCCCGCCCTGCCCGGATTTGCCGACGGTGAATGGTGGGTGCAAGACGCCGCAGCCAGTATCCCGGCAAGGCTTCTGGGCAATGTCAAGGGCAAGACCGCGCTCGATCTTTGCGCTGCACCCGGCGGCAAGACCGCGCAGATGGTGCACGCAGGCGCGGACGTGACGGCGATTGATCTCTCCGCATCGCGTCTCAAACGGCTGACAGGCAATCTTGCGCGGCTGCGGCTCAATGTGAAAACATGGCAGGGCAACGCCTTCGATTTCAAGCCCGAAACACTGTTCGATGCGGTGCTTCTCGATGCGCCGTGCTCATCCACGGGCACCATCCGCCGCCATCCGGATGTCGCGTGGACCAAGTCACCGCAGGATGTCGAAAAGCTTGCCAAGCTGCAATTCGACATGCTGGCAAAGGCCGTTCAATTTGTGAAACCGGGCGGCGTGCTGGTGTTTTCAAACTGTTCACTACTTGCCGAAGAGGGCGAAATGCTGGCCGCGCAAGCCACCACCGAAATCCGCACGCTTGTCCCATTTCCTGTCACCGAAAATGAACTGAAGGGCATGGAGACGCTTGTGACCAGCGAAGGCTGGCTCCGCTCGACGCCCGCTGATTTGATGCTGGAAAGGCTCGAAATTTCCGGCATGGACGGCTTCTTCGCCGCCAGATTCACAGTACGCTGAAATCCTGTATCCAGTCTCATTGCCGCTTGCGCTGGCCATGTTCGCTTCTATCATAAATACAGGGATATTTGGAGGGAGCAGGTTTGGCTGGGACACTGGCGGATAAGCCGCGCATAGTGCGCATGGCTGCGGCTGGTTTGTGGCGGCGGATCGTCAAACGCCTGCGCTCAGGCCCGATTGCCCGTTGGCGTTTCTCCGGTTTTGCGCCGGACCGCATCCTGATCGCGCCGCCGGACCTGCGCATGGCAGACGCCCATGTGGCACAGGAGTTTTATTCGGGCCGCATCGCGCTTGCCGGAAAGACTGTGGACACGGGCGGCCTGTCGCCCTTCCAGATCATCCCGCCAACCGAAGAATGGGCCGCCGCCCTGCACAATTTCCGCTGGCTGCGCCATATGCGCGAGGCGGGCACGGACCTTGCCAGCGCCCATGCGCGCGCGATCACAGGCGACTGGATCCGGTTTCACGGCAAGAATATCGACGGCGTGCCATGGGAGCCGCACAACACAGCCAAACGTGTGATTGCCTGGCTCCAGCACTCCGGAACGTTGCTGCGCGACTGCGACATTGAATTTTACCAGACATTCCTGAAATCGCTGTCGTTCCAGCTGCGCTTCTTGCGCACGGTGACGCCCGGTCTCGACAATGCCGAATCCCGGCTACGCGGGCGCATCGCGCTGGTGTTTGCCGCGCTTTCGCTGCCTGTCTCTGCGACGCGGCTTCAGTCCGCCACGCGCAATCTCGAAAAAGAGCTGAAAGCCCAAGTGCTGGCCGACGGCATCCACATTTCGCGCAATCCGGAAACAATCCTTGAACTGTTGACCGACCTTTTGCCGCTGCGCCAGACCTATGGCAACCAATCAGAGAATCCGCCGATGGCGCTGATTGCCGCAATTGACCGGATGCTTCCGGCATTGCGCTTCTTCCGCCACCGCGACGGCTCGTTGGCGCGATTCAACGGCGCGGGATTTGCCATGCAGGAGCGGATTGCCGCGGTGTTGCGCTATGATGAAAACGCCGGAAGTCCGCTTTCATCCGCGCCGCATGGCGGTTATCAGCGCCTGTCTGCGGGGTCGGTAACGCTGATTGCCGACACCGGCATGGCACCGCCTGTCGGCGCGTCCTC
>JANMQE010000593.1:0-7499 GCA_031370195.1 Phyllobacteriaceae bacterium | reverse complement strand
TCTACAAACACCTCATCGAAAAGGGTAAACCTCCAAAACTCGCCCTCATCGCCGTCGCCCGCAAAATCCTCATCACCGCCAATGCACTGCTGCGCGACAACAAGGAGTTCGCCGCTTGATCCCAATACAGTTGCCAGACTTGACTTAAATCCGGAACCCGACCCATCGCGCCGTAGCCTTGGCGTAAGCGGAAGCCTTGGCGGCTGTGAATCAAATTCGGTGCAGAATATTCCCCCGCACAGGCCAACAAATCTTCCGCACCAAAATTGCCGCACCCCCTCCATCGGCATGGGTCCCGGATCGGCTGCGCCGTCCTGGACGACGAACGTGCAGGGGTGTTTTCCATAATCACCAAATTTGGAAGACATCGCATTTTCTCCAAGCGTTCGTCGCAATTCCGGGTTCCGCATCGCGGCCCCAGAAAGACGAAACGCGGGGAGTTCCGACAGTCTCCAAATTCAGAGCCTATCAACAAATCCCCACACTTCTCTTGCAATTATCCCCGAAACATTGCATACGCCCGCTCGTTCACGGTTCGAAACCCAGTTGGGGGCTGAACGGAGGGCCGGTCAAAAGACCGTCAGTTGCGAGTTGCAACAGCCTCCCGTGTCTCCGCTCTCGATCCGTCCACGCGTCCTTTCTTCCCGCTTTCAGCGGTTTTGATCGGTTCGCAGAGGCTTAGCCACTGGCTTTGAATGTCGTGAACAAAACAGAAGAAAGGCATCTACATGGCATTGTACGAACACGTGTTCATGGCCCGCCAGGACATTTCCCAGCAGCAGGTCGACGCTCTTGTGGAACAGTTCAAGGGTATCATCGAAGCCGCTGGCGGCTCCGTCGGACGCATTGAAAACTGGGGCCTGCGCTCTTTGACCTACCGGGTCAACAAGAACCGCAAGGCCTATTACACCCTCATGGACATCACCGCTCCATCCTCGGCAGTCGCCGAAGTGGAACGCCAGCAGGGCATTTCCGAAGACGTTCTGCGCTTCTTCACCATCAAGGTCGATGCGCACGAGACCGGCCCGTCGGCAATGCTCGCCAAGCGCGACCGCGACGATGACCGCGGCAATGACCGAGGCGACCGTTTCGACCGCCCGCGCCGTGACCGCGGCGACCGCCCCGATCGTGGTGACCGTCCGCCGCGCCGTCCGCGCGATGAAGACGCTGAAGTGGCAGGAGCATAATCATGACTGACATCAATCAGATCCCGACCCGCCGCCCGTTTCACCGCCGCCGCAAGACCTGCCCCTTCTCCGGCCAGAACTCGCCGAAGATCGACTACAAGGACATTCGTCTTCTGCAGCGCTACATTTCCGAGCGCGGCAAAATCGTTCCGTCCCGCATCACAGCCGTTTCGCAGAAGAAGCAGCGCCTCTTGGCCCAAGCCATCAAGCGCGCCCGTTTCCTCGCGCTGCTGCCGTATGTGATTGGCTAAATACTGGTTTGAGGGCGGGAAACCGCCCTCTCCTCACCGTTGCGGCGGGCGCACGAGTGAAATTACGAGATCCCGAGTTGGGCAGTCAATTCCGGCAAGCCCTAACTGCATTTGTGCAGGACAGCGAGTAGTCATGAACCGTTCCCTTTTGCCCCTTTTGATCGGAGCCGCTGCCGGCATTGCAGCCGCGCTTCTGTCCGTGGGTTCGGTGGTTCAGACGGTGCTGTCGTTTCTGTTGTTTGTCCTGTCGCCGTTGCCGCTGATGCTGGCTGGACTTGGCTGGGGCCCGATTGCCGGTGGAACTGCCGCCGCAGTTTGCATCCTCGCCATTTATGCGTTTGCGGGCGAGCCACAGGCCATCATCATCGCGCTGACCACAGTCATTCCAGCAAGCTTGGCGGCCTATTACGGCGGCATGGCACGGCTCGATAATGGCCGGGCGGTCGAGTGGTATCCGCTCGGCAGCATCCTTTTCGCCCTGACAGTCGCTGTCGCCGCCGGGTTCATCTTGTCCGGAGTCTACATCGACTTCCCGAAGATATCCGGCGAACTGTCTGTGGAGCTGGTCAAGCGCATCGCTGAAGCTGATCCGGAGTTTGCCAAGGATCCTGTCGCCACGATGTCTCTCGCCAACACGCTCATCAAAGCGGTGCCATTCCTCCAGCCGACTAGTTGGCTTCTGGTTATGGTCGGCAACTTCTGGCTGGCGCTTCAGGTCTCGCGCCGCTCCGGCCTTTTCCAGCGCCCGAAGGATGACTGGCCGACCTCATTGAAAATGCCCGCACTCGCACTGCCAATCTTCGCCATCACGATGGCTGCGACCTTCCTGTCCGGCGGCTGGCAGATGATGGCCTGGTGTGTGGCTGGCGCTTTTTCGACTGCGTTCATCTTGACGGGTTTTGCCGCGCTGCACCGCGTCTCGCGCGGCCAGCCTTGGCGCAGCGCGGCCCTGTGGATTGCTTATGCCACCTCGCTGACCATCGGCCTTCCGGCATCCTCTTCCTCTTTGCGGGTCTCTACGACACCGCGAAAAAACCCGCTGCCAATGGCGGCGCTCCAACCTTGTGAATTAACGAAAGGACAAACATCATGCAGGTCATTCTTCTCGAACGCATCGGCCGCCTCGGCCACATGGGCGACACTGTCAAGGTCAAGGACGGTTATGCACGCAACTTCCTTTTGCCGCAGGGCAAGGCGCTTCGCGCAAATGCTGCCAACAAGCTGCGCTTTGAAGACCAGCGCGCCACGCTTGAAACCCGCAACAATGAGCGCAAGTCGGTCGCCCAGACCGTTGCCGACAGTGTTGACGGCAAGACGTTCATTTTCGTCCGTTCCGCCGGTGAAACCGGCCAGCTTTACGGTTCGGTCTCGGCCCGTGACGTGGCCGAGCTGATCGCGGCTGAAGGATTCGACATCAACAAGAATCAAGTTGTTCTCAACACACCGATCAAGACCATCGGCCTGCATGCCATCGCGCTGCACCTGCACGGCGAAGTCAACGCCTCGGTCACGGTCAACATCGCCCGCACCAAGGAAGAAGCCGAACGTCAGGCAGCGGGCGAAAAGCTCGACACAGCCGACGCCATCTACGGCTCGAACGAAGACGCAGTTGTTCCAGGCGGCATGGAACATTTCGGCGACGGCGACGAGATGTGAGAATCACTGCAAAAATCAAAGTGCCCGGCCCAGCGCCGGGCATTTTCATGCTATGATCCCTGTGGATATCGGTAAGACTTCGGTATCGGCGGGGCGTTGAGCGTTTCAACCCGCTACTGTGATCGAATCAACTCGAACCAATGGGCGCAAATACAATCAAATGGCCGAACCTGCCCGCAAACTGACCCCCGTCTCTGATCCGCTCTACCGCAGCGCGCCGCACAATGTTGAGGCTGAACAAGCGCTGCTTGGCGCCATCCTTGTCAACAATGACGCGTTTTACCGCGTCTCGGATTTCCTCAAGCCGCAGCACTTCTTCGAGCCGTTGCACCGCAAGATTTACGAGGTCATCGGCGAGTTCATCCGCCTCAACAAGCATGCCAATCCGGTCACACTGAAGAACTTCCTGCCCGCCGAAGACAAGGTCGGCGAAATGACCGTCGCGCAATATCTGGCGCGCCTCGCCGCTGAAGCCGTCACGGTTATCAACGCTGAAGACTACGGTCATGCAATCCACGATCTTGCCATTCGCCGCGCGCTGATCACCATCGGCGAAGACATGGTCAATATCGCGTTTGACGCGCCGGTGGACATGATCCCGCGCAGCCAGATCGAAGACGCCGAGCGCCGCCTGTTCGAGCTCGCCGAAACCGGCCGCTATGATGGCGGCTTCCAATCGTTCACTGACGCTGTCAAGAACGCGGTAGACATGGCCAATGCGGCCTTCATGCGCGACGGCCATCTGTCCGGCGTCTCCTCCGGCATCCGCCGCCTGGACGCCATGATGGGCGGGCTACAGGCGTCCGACTTGATAGTGCTGGCCGGACGTCCGGGCATGGGCAAGACCTCGCTCGCCACCAACATCGCCTTCAACATTGCCGCCTCTTATGAGCCTGCCCAACAGGCGGACGGCACGATGAAGGCGGCCAATGGCGGCGTCGTCGGCTTCTTCTCGCTTGAAATGTCGTCCGAACAGCTGGCTACACGTATCATCTCCGAGCAAACCGAGATTTCTTCGTCAAAAATCCGGCGCGGAGAGATCAACGAGGCCGACTTTTCCAAGCTCGTCGCCTGCGCCCAGATGATGCAGAAAATCCCGCTCTATATCGACCAGACCGGTGGCATTTCCATCGCCCAGCTCGCCGCCCGCGCTCGCCGGTTGAAGCGCCAGCGCGGCCTTGATGTCTTGGTCATCGACTACATCCAGCTGATGCAGGGCTCGTCGAAAAAGTCGGACAACCGCGTTCAGGAAGTGACCGAGATTACCACCGGCCTCAAGGCGCTCGGCAAGGAGCTTGGCGTTCCGATCATCGCGCTGTCGCAGCTCTCCCGCGCGGTGGAAAGCCGCGACGACAAGCGCCCGCAACTGTCTGACCTTCGCGAATCCGGCTCCATCGAGCAGGACGCCGACGTGGTATTGTTCGTTTATCGCGACGAATATTATCTTAAAAACAAGGAGCCAAAACCCGGCACCGAAGAACATCTGCGCTGGGAAGCAGACATGAATGGCGTGCGCGGCCGCGCCGAAGTCATAGTCGCCAAACAGCGCCATGGCCCGACCGGCACCGCCCAACTGGCTTTCCAGGCAGAATACACCCGCTTTACCGACCTTGCCGAAGACCAGTATCTGCCGGAACGCTTCGAGTGAGTGCAGCAGGCATCACATCCGGCCCGGCAAGCGGGCTGGCGGGCGGACGGCTGACCATTGATCTGTCAGCGCTTGCGGACAATTACCGTTTGACACAAATCCGCTCCGGCCCTGCCAAGGCTGCAGCTGTTGTCAAAGCGGATGCGTACGGTGTTGGCGTTCAACTGGCCGTGCCAACCCTGACTGCAGCGGGCTGTGACACCTTCTTCGTGGCGCAGGCCGATGAAGGCATCGCGGTCCGCAAACTTGCGCCGGACGCCCGAATCTTCGTCATCTATGGTGCCCCAAAAGGCAGCGAAGACACGATGCTCAATTATCGTCTGATCCCGCTTCTATGCTCGCCCGAGCAAGTCGAACGATGGGGCCAGCTTATCCGCGCCAAAGGCAAGCCGCTGCCCTATGGCATCCACGTCGACAGCGGCATGAACCGCACCGGATTGACCATGGATGAGGCGCGGCTGATCGGCATGCATTCAGAGGTGCTGAAAGCATCTGGCCTCTGCCATGTGATGACCCATCCAGCCTGCGCCGATGATGCGGACCATCCAATGAATCTGAAGCAACGCGAAGGCTTCCGGCAGATTCGAGACATCTTCCCGGGCGTTGAAGCCGCATACGCCAATTCAGCAGCGATTCTGACCACCGGTGCCAGCGGCGGCGATGTTACGCGGCCAGGCATCGCGCTCTACGGCGGCGAAGCGGTCAACGGCATCGCCAATCCGATGAAGCCGGTTGTCACCGCAGAGACGCGTATCATCCAGATCCGCCACGTCGAAGTCGGCGAAACAATCTCCTACGGCGCAACTGAAACCCTGACCCGAGACAGCAAAATCGCCGTCTGCGCCAGCGGCTACGCCGATGGCTTCCACAGGGCGTCAGGCAATGGCGTCGCGTTGCGCAAATCAAGCATCGGCAAGGCCTCTGGTTTCCTTGCCGGACACGGCGTCCCCGTGCTTGGGCGCGTTACCATGGATTTTACGATGTTTGATGTCACCGACGTGCCGGATACAGTCTTGGATGCGTCTGAATGGATTGAGCTCTTCGGCAATAACATCGCACTCGACGACGCCGCCCGTTCTGCGGGGACGATTGGCTATGAAGTGCTGACGAGCCTGGGTCGACGTTATCAAAGGGAGGCAGTTGCCTGATGGCCAAAGCCCCCAAAGCCACCTTCATCTGCCAGGCCTGCGGTGCGGTGCATAATCGCTGGTCGGGAAAGTGCGATTCGTGCGGCGAGTGGAACACCATTGTCGAGGAGAATCTTTCCGCAGGCATCGGCGGCGGACCGGCTGGCATGCGCTCTTCGCGCAAGGGTCGCGTGGTCGCACTCACCACTCTATCGGGCGAGATCGAAGACGCCCCGCGCATCCGCTCCGGCATTGCCGAGTTGGACCGTGTCACTGGCGGAGGCTTCGTTCGCGGCTCTGCGCTTTTGGTCGGCGGCGATCCGGGCATCGGCAAATCGACGCTGCTGATGCAGGCCGCTGCCGCACTCGCTATGGCAGGGCATCGCGTGGTCTATGTCTCAGGCGAAGAAGCCATCGCGCAAATCCGCCTGCGCGCCCAGCGGCTCGGCGCAGCGTCCGCGCCGGTTGAACTCGCCGCCGAGACCAACGTCGAAGACATTCTGGCAACCCTCGAAGGCGGAAAGCGGCCAGACCTCGTAATCATCGATTCGATCCAGACCTTATGGACCGACGTTGCCGAATCAGCCCCCGGCACCGTCACGCAGGTCCGCGCGGCGTCGCAGGCGATGATCCGCTATGCAAAATCCACAGGTGCCGCGGTCGTTCTGGTCGGCCACGTCACCAAGGAAGGCCAGATCGCCGGGCCGCGCGTCGTCGAGCACATGGTCGATGCCGTGCTCTATTTCGAGGGTGATGGCGGCCACCATTTCCGCATTCTGCGCGGCGTCAAAAACCGCTTCGGCCCGACCGACGAGATCGGCGTGTTCGAAATGTCGGACGGCGGCCTGCGCGAAGTTGCCAATCCATCGCTGCTTTTCCTCGGCGAACGCAACGCTTCGGCCCCCGGAGCTGCTGTTTTTGCCGGGATGGAGGGCACAAGACCAGTACTGGTCGAAATCCAGGCTCTTGCCGCGCCGTCAACACTCGGCACGCCGCGCCGCTCTGTGGTCGGCTGGGATTCAGCGCGCCTGTCGATGGTGCTCGCCGTTCTTGAAGCCCATTGCGGCGTCAAGTTTGGCATGCACGATGTCTATCTCAACGTTGCCGGCGGCTACCGGATCAAGGAGCCTGCCGCTGATCTTGCCGTCGCAGCCGCACTCGTCTCCTCGTTAGCCGGACTTGCCCTTCCCGCCGATTGCGTTTATTTCGGCGAAATCAGTTTGTCGGGTGCCGTCAGACCGGTGGCGCATGCTGTCCATCGTCTGAAGGAAGCTGAAAAGCTGGGGTTCAAGAAAGCGGTGATCCCGGCAGGTGGCGCAGAGTTGCCGAAAGACCGGGGCGTTACGACCCAGGAATTGCCTTCGTTGGCGGAATTGGTGGTCAAGATCATCAGCACCGGCAAAGGCAAACGCCCTGAATGATTGAGAATTTGCCGGCTCTCGGCTGGCGTCCATTGTGGAACGGAGCACTTTAGAACATGCCGATAACCCTGCTGGACGGAATACTCCTCGCCATCACCTTGTTCTCCGCCGTGCTCGCCATGGTGCGTGGCTTCTCGCGCGAAGTTTTGTCAGTCGCGTCCTGGGTTGCGGCTGCGGTTGCGGCGTACCTGTTTTACAGGCAATTGGTC
>JANMQE010000576.1:0-3866 GCA_031370195.1 Phyllobacteriaceae bacterium | reverse complement strand
GACCAGTTCCAGATAGTCTTCCACGCGCTCCATCGGCGGCATGAAGACGCAAAGCCTTCCATCTCGCGGCTCGACAGACATCGCCGTGCGAACCACACCGCCCAGTTCACCCGGTATCTGCTCGACGCGTTGCTGGCCGGGTTCCGCGCTTGCGAAAGACGCGACCGGTTGCTCACGCACAATCTGTTCATTGCCTGCCTCATTGTGGACAGCTGAAACAGGCAGCGGGCCGCGCGGCACTGTGGGGTCGGATTCGTAGACAAACGGATACTCCGATGGCTTAACGTGAGGAAGGGTGCCAAGTGGCAGCCGGTAGCCCACAGGGCTGTCGCCGGGCACCAGAAACAGATTGCCACGCCTCGTCTTCCATTTTTCCGAACGCCATTTTGGCCCGATGCTCTTGGCTTGCCAGCGTTGGATCGGCAGTACGAACCCGGACGGCTCGGTCAGCCCGCGTCCGAACACTTGGGCAATCCGGAAGCGCTCTTCCGGGTCTTTCAGCTTGGAGTTTTGCGGCGTCACATTGTCGGGAAGGTTGGCTTCCTTGACGATCCATTCCGCCGGATCTTCAAACGCCGGCAGCACAAACTCATCAGCAACGCCCAGCTCCGCCGCCATCGTCTTGAGGAGCGCTTCGGCTGTCTTCGCGCTCGCGCCGCTGTCAGCGCCTTCCTGCGAGATCAGCTTCTCATCGGCCCAAATCGGCACCCCATCGCGCCGCCAATACAGCGAAAAGGTCCAGCGTGGCAGCGTCTCGCCGGGATACCATTTGCCTTGCCCATAATGCAGGAAGCCACCGGGCGCGAATTTGTCACGCAACCTGCGGATCAACTTGTCGGCAAGCACGCGCTTGGTCGGACCGACAGCGTCAGTGTTCCATTCAGCGGCTTCAAAATCATCTATCGAAACAAAAGTCGGCTCGCCGCCAAGTGTCAGGCGCACATCGCCCGCCTTGAGCGATTCATCAACCTGATGGCCAAGTGCATTCAAGGCTTGCCAGGACTCTTCCGAGAACGGCTTGGTGATGCGCGGGCTTTCAGCGACACGGTCAACGCGCATGTCAAAGCCGAAGTCCACTTCCGCAAAAGACGCCATGCCGGATATCGGCGCGGCATTGCGAAAATGTGGAGTGGCCGCCAGCGGGATGTGGCTCTCGCCGGTCAGAAGGCCGGACGTCGGATCAAGCCCGATCCAGCCAGCACCGGGAATATAGACCTCCGCCCATGCGTGCAGATCAGTGAAGTCATGATCGGTGCCCGCCGGGCCGTCGATGGCTGTCAGGTCGGGTTTCAGCTGAATGAGATAGCCGGAGACAAATCTTGCCGCAAAGCCAAGATGGCGCAGCACGTGCACCAAGACCCAGCTTGTATCGCGGCACGAGCCGGTTCCGGCTTGAAATGTCTCCTCGGGCGTCTGCACGCCGGGCTCCATGCGAATAACATAGCCGACAGTATTTGCGAGTTGCGCATTGATGCCGACGACAAAGTCCACCGTGCGCGTGCGGGTCTTGTCAATGCCGTCGATAAAACCCTGCAGCAGCGGACCCACCGGTTCGCCCAATTGATAGATGGCAAGGTCCGCCCGGATGTCGTCGTTGTAATCAAATGGCCAATACTCGGCGCTTTCCTCGACAAAGAAATCGAACGGATTGTAAACCGTCATGTCGGCGACAAGATCCACTTCGATCTTGAATTCCGTGACGGGATTGGGAAACACATAGCGCGCCAGCCAGTTGCCGTATGGATCCTGCTGATAATTGACGAAATGGTCGGCGGGACTGATCCTCAACGAATGCGAAATGATCCGCGTGCGGCTGTGCGGCGCAGGGCGCAGCCTGATGGTCTGCGGGCCGAGAACCACTGGCCGGTCATATTTGTAATGCGTGAGGTGGTGAAGCGCGGTTTGTATCGACATTGTTGATGGGACCACCGTGTCAGGGAGCCAAACCTGTCACACTTTTTGCAGTGCACAAAGGGATTTTCTGGGCGAGAGACGCACAGCCCAACTGTTCATCACCCCTTGTTCTTGTAATACACATCCAGAAACACGGCGAGCATCAGGACAACGCCCTTGATCACCTGTTGCCAGTCGATGCCGATGCCCATGATTGACATGCCATTGTTCATCACACCCATGATGAACGCGCCGATAACCGCGCCGACAACCTTGCCGACGCCGCCGGTGGTTGCCGCGCCGCCGATGAAGCAGGCCGCTATGACGTCAAGCTCAAAGCCCAATCCCGCTTTGGGGGTGGCAACATTGAGACGGGCGGCGAAGATAAGGCCGGCGAGCGCGGCGAGTGCGCCCATGATGACGAATGTCAGGAACGTCAGCCGCTCCGTGTTGATGCCCGAGAGTTTGGTTGCCTTCTCATTGCCGCCAAGCGCATAGATGCGCCGGCCGAACGTCGTGTTTGTGGTCAGGAACACAAACAGCGCTATGAGTGCGAACATGACAACAAGAACGTTCGGCAGACCCTTGTAACGCGCCATCAGGAACGAAAAGCCCAAGAACGCGACGGCGATCAAAATGTTGCGGCCATAGAAGATCAGGTCCGGCTCTTCGGCAAGGCCATGCTCAAGCTGGTTCGAGCGCTCCTAGAAATTGAAGTATATGATCAGCGCCGTCGTCGCCGCGCCGATCACCAGCGCCAGAATGTTGAACGGCTGCCCGCCCATGGAACCGTTGAAAATGTCAGGGACAAAGCCGGACGACAAAAGCTGGAAGTTCTTCGGAAATGGCCCGACCGATGCGCCGCCAAGCACGGAAAGAGCAAGGCCCTTGAAGATGAGCATGCCGGCCAGCGTGACGATGAACGCAGGTATCTTGTAGTAGGCAGTAAAATAGCCCTGGACACCGCCGATCACACCTCCAAGGGCAATGCACAGCAGCACAGAAGTGAATACATCAACCTTGTAGGTGACCATCAAAACGGCTGCGACCGAGCCGACAAAGCCTGACACCGAACCCACAGACAGATCAATGTGCCCTGCAACAATGATCAGAAGCATGCCAAGTGCCATGATGACGATGTAGCTGTTCTGCAGGATCAGATTGGTCATGTTGACCGGCTTGAAGAGCGTGCCGTTTGTGGTGAACTGGAAAAAGACCATGATGGCCAGCAACGACAGCAGCAGCGCATAGTCGCGGATGTTGGCTTTCACGAAACGCATGAAGTCAGGCTTGGCCTGTGTCTCGGCAGATATCTGGCTCATGTCACTCTTCCCATGATTTCATGATTGCGCGCATGATTTTTTCCTGCGTCGCTTCCCTGGTCGGCATTTCAGCGACAAAGCGCCCTTCGTTCATCACATAGATGCGGTCGGAAATGCCAAGAAGTTCCGGCATCTCCGAGGAAATAACGATGACGGCTTTGCCCTGCGCTGCCAACTGGTTGATGATGCCGTAGATTTCATACTTGGCGCCGACGTCAATGCCGCGCGTCGGCTCGTCCAGAATGAGAATGTCCGGGCCTGAGAACAGCCACTTGGCCAGCACCACCTTTTGCTGGTTGCCGCCCGAAAGGTTGAGCGTCGTCTGGAACACGCCCGAGGAGCGGATTGCCAATTCCTTGCGGTATTTGTTGGCGACCGACAATTCCTTCAAATCGTCAATGACAGACCGATTGGCAACGCCTTCGAGATTGGCGAGCGTGACATTGTGCTTGATGTGGTCGATCAAAACGAGGCCGTAGGTTTTGCGGTCCTCGGTGGCATAGGCCATGCCCGCCTTCATTGCCTTTGGAATTGTCGAGACATCGGCGGATTTGCCATACATCCCCCACTTTGTCATTGCGAGCGGAGCGACGCAATCCGGTGACGCGTTGGGGAATGTCCGCTTTGGGTGGAAAGCGGACGTTAGACCAG
>JANMQE010000574.1:0-16278 GCA_031370195.1 Phyllobacteriaceae bacterium | reverse complement strand
CGACTTCGGCTACGCGCTGACAGTGCACAAGGCGCAAGGCTCGCAATGGAACAATGTCGTGCTGTTTGATGAAAGCTATGCGTTCAAGGACATGCGCCAAAGATGGCTGTATACTGCGGTGACGCGGGCGGCAGAGCGGTTGACGGTTGTGCGGTGATTACGTTGTCTGCGCCGCTCGCGTTACTGCAAGTTTGACGCAATTGTTAGACATTTACCGGCGCAACACAGAGTCCGGGAACCATCCCGGCGAAAATCCTGCATCTTGTCGGTCAATCGGGAATTGTTAACAGATTGCGTTAATGCTGCTGTGGCAAGGTGAGATTTCGCAACAAGGACCGCCATCGATGAAAAGTGCATTGTCTGTTTTCACGCTGCTTGCCAGCACAACCGTGTGCAACGCGGGGCCGATGATCGCCGGGTTTGAATTGCCGCAGAATATCAGCGGTGGCTATGTTATCGGTGCTGGCTTCGGTCTTGCGGGGTTTTTGACGTTGGCTGTGTTTCTTTTCATCAGCAGTTTGCAGAAGCGCAAGACGCAAAAAGTGCAGCTTGCCTATGACACACAGCTGGAAGCCTTCCGCCAGTCAATCCGCAAGACTGGCGCAAACCGGGCATAGAAAGGCGCGCGCCTCCGTTTGATCACAGAAGCTGATCATATCCATCAGACATTGGGCATTGAAGTGACTGTTGCGTTGTGGAATGAAACACGCGTTCAGTGAGACTGTCATGCCCGCAAAACTCTCCGTCAACATCAATGCCATCGCCTACCTTCGCAACAGGCGCGACCTGCCTTGGCCGGATTTGGTCAATCTCGGCCGTATTGCGCTGAAGTCCGGCGCTCACGGGTTGACTGTCCATCCGCGTCCAGACGAGCGGCACATCCGCTTTTCTGATCTGGCACCGATCCGGGCGCTGATCGACGATGAATTTCCGCACGCCGAGTTCAACATCGAGGGCTACCCTACTGATGATTTCCTTGCGCTGTGTGAGCTGCATCAGCCAGAGCAGGTGACTCTTGTGCCGGATGATCCTTCGCAGCCGACGTCGGATCATGGGTGGGATTTTACCGGTCAGGGCAATTTCCTGCGCGATGTCGTGCAGCGGCTGAAGCGTGGTCACATGAGGGTGTCATTGTTTGCAGATCCAGATGCCAACACTGCGGCAATTGCTGCCGCGAAGGCGACTGGTGCGGACCGTGTTGAACTTTACACCGGGCCTTTCGGCTCTTGCCACAGTGATTCATTAGAAGCGGCCAACGCTCTGGAAAAGCTCGCCATGACAGCTCAGATCGCAAGCAATGCCGGACTGGCAGTCAATGCCGGTCATGATCTGACCGTCGCCAATTTGCCTGCGTTATGCAAAGCTATCCCGGACCTCAAAGAGGTTTCCATCGGCCATGGGCTGACATGCGATGCGCTGGAGTTTGGGATGGCCGGAACGGTTATGCGCCATCTTGATGCGCTTGGTTCTCCAGTTTGATGCTGCGTCGAGATGCCTTGGTGCACCTATTGTTCAACTGTCTATGATTTTCTCCCGGTAGTGTGCCGGAGGCTGGTTTGAAGTTATTGGATATTGCCATAGTCGGAGCCGGACCTGCCGGGCTGGCGTCCGCACTTTATCTCGCACGCCAAGGGCATCGGCCTGTGATACTCGAGCGATTTGAATCGGTTGCGCCAGTCGGCTCAGGGCTGATGTTGCAACCGACCGGTTTGACAGTGCTGCATGATCTCGGGTTGCTGCCGGCAATCATGGCGCTTGGACATCCTATCCACCGGTTGATCGGCACAGACGCAAGAACCAAACGGCCCGTGCTGGATGTGCACTACGACGCGTTGCCTCGCGGGCGGTTTGGGCTGGCAGTGAACCGTGCGGCGCTGTTTGATGTACTTCATTATGCTGTCACCAAAAGCGGGATTGAGCTTCATACCGGCGTTGCTGTTGAGACCGTGACAGCGGGCAGCGGGAATAATCATGTGTCGGGCAGCAACGGCATGGCGCTTGGCACTTTTGATCTGGTAGTCGATACGTCCGGCGCGCGGTCGAAACTGTGCCATCTGGCAAGATATCCGTGTGAGCCGAAGCCGCTCAGCTATGGCGCCTTGTGGGCCATGCTGGATTGGGAGGCGACTGGCTTTGGGTGTCATGCACTCACTCAACGTTACGACAAGGCGAGTGTGATGATCGGCGTTTTGCCGACGGGGCGGCTTGAGATTGGAGGACGTGAAAAGGCGGCGTTTTTCTGGAGCGTCAAGCCATCGGATTTCGCAGCGCTAAAGGCTGCGGGATTGTCGGCGTGGAAGGATAGCGTCTCGCGCTATTGGCCGGAATGCTCTGTGTATCTCGACCAGATCACCTCGTTCGACGATATGACACTTGCACATTATGGCCACCACACACTGCGTATTCCTGCGGGAAACAGGATTGCATTTGTCGGCGACAGCGCTCATTCGACCAGTCCGCAATTGGGGCAGGGTGCGAACATGGCGCTGCTGGATGCGCGAGCGTTGTGTCATGCATTGGCGACCAATGCTGATGTTGCAGATGCGCTGGCTGCCTATGCCAGAGCGCGGCGGTCACATGTTCGGATGTTTCAGGCCTTGTCGGCGGCGTTCACGCCGTTTTATCAATCAGACTCCGCTGCATTGGCGTTTATCCGAGACCGGATGGTATCAACAGTGGCGCGAATTCCCCCTGCGCCGCAGATATTAGCCTCGATGGTTTCAGGAACATTGATTGACCCGTTCGCCGCAATTGGACTTCGCGAGCATGATTGGACCATGTTGTGACTGCGTTGCGGCCCGCTGTGCTGATTGTCGGCGGTTCGGGCGCGTTTGGCGCGCATGTTTGCCGGCGGCTGGCACGGCTGAAACTTTGGCGGATAGTGATCGGCGGACGGCAGGTTGCGAATGCTGCTGCGTTGATCGAAGAGTTGGCGGTGCTTGATCCGGGCAGCGCGCCGGCGTTCGTCGCGATTGATCGCAACAAGCCCACTTCGGAGCACATCCGGACGCTCGGCATTTCAGCACTTGTGGATGCTGCCGGGCCGTTTCAGGATAGTTCTTACGCGCTGGTCGAAGCGGCGATTGCGGCCGGTGTTCACTACATTGACCTTTGCGATGCCCGCGCGTTTGCCAAGGGCGTCGGCGCATTTGACAGTGTTGCAAAGCTGGCCGGGGTCGCGGTGCTGACTGGGGCAAGTTCTACGCCCGCAATCTCCAACGCAATGCTTCGAGACCTCGTTGCAGGGTGGCAAAGCATCGACCGGATCAGCGTTGCGATTTTGCCGGGGAACAAAGCGCCGCGTAGCCAGTCTGTCATGGCGGCGATCCTGTCGTGGGTTGGCGAGTCGGTGCGGGTGTTTGACGATGGGCGCTGGCAGAAAAAGCCGGGCTGGAGCGGGTCGCATAAAGTGCCTCTTGGCACCTTGGGCTGGCGAAATGCCGCACTGGCTGAAACGCCGGACCTTGATGTTCTGGTTGAGGATTTCCATCCGAGAATCTCGGCCCGGTTTCATGCCGGGCTTGAGCTTGGGGTCATGCATCACGGTTTGCGGTTTGTCGGCTTGTTTAGGCAATGGCGGCTGTTGCCAAGGCTGGACCGGTTGACCGGCTGGTTCCGGTTGCTTGCGCAGCCGCTTGCACGCTTTGGCACCGATGCGGGCGGCATGGTTGTCGAAGCTGTCGGCGTGGATGCGCAGGGGCAATCCGTTCGCGGCATGACAAGGCTTGTTGCGCGAGACGGAAATGGGCCGATCATTCCGGCGCTGGCCTCTGTGGCGATCCTGAAACGGCTTGCGGAGGGAGAACTGTCGTTTCGCGGCGCGGATCATGCCGGTCGCCATGTGGAGACTTCGGAAATAATGGCGTTGGTTGCTGACCTTTCGATAAAACTGGAGAGCGAGTTGCAAATACGCCACGCCGCGCTGTTCCGCATGGTGCTGGGCGATCTGGCGTTTGATCAAATGCCAAAAGCAACGAAATCTGTCCATCGCGGCGCTCCGGCAGTTATGGTCTTCGGTCTTGCCGACATTGAACCGGCTGACACGATTGGCGGCAGAATGATCTCGGCGCTGTTTCGCTTTCCCCGGCCCGGGCGGCAGGTTCCGCTTGACGTGCTTATCGAGCAAACTGATAAAGGCGAACGCTGGGTGCGGCGCTATCGAGGGCGCGAGATGGTTTCGTTGATGGGCAGTCCCGACGTGAATGGCAAGACTCTGGAGGAGACGTTCGGTATCTTTTCATTCCGTATGAAAATCACTGCGCGGCGCGACGGGTTGGATATGCAAATGATATCAGCGCGGGTCGGGCTGGTGCCTTTGCCAGGTTTTCTTGTGCCAGAAGTAACGGCAACGGAACGTGTGGATAAGTTGGGGCGGCATCTGTTTGATGTTTCGATAGGCCTGCCGGTGATTGGCAGAATTGTGCGCTACCGCGGTTGGCTGGCGGAAGCGTAATGGCTTGCAAAGCGCGGGTCGACGTTTGCCTTTGATGCGTCACCGCCGGTCCATGCCAGAACCTTTTTGTCCATCACCCGATACCAGAGCGGCGGAATGTGGGCGAGTAAGTAACAGCCGGGATAGCCGCTTGGCAGACGCGGCAGTTCGTTGAAGTTGCGCAGTGACTGGTAGGGGCGAAGTGGATTTGCATGATGGTCGGAATGGCGCTGCAAATGAAACAGCATCAGATTCGACGCGATGTGGTTGGTGTTCCATGAGTGGTTGGGCTGGCAGGGTTCATAGCGGCCGGAGGCAAGTTTCTGGCGCAGCAGCCCGTAGTGTTCGACGTAGTTGGCAAGCGTCAATTGTATCCAGCCGACAAAATGGTGCACAAGCAGATATGGCAAGACAATCCAGCCGAGCCACGCGGTCAGGATGATCGCGATGGCCAACGTGATGGCATAGCCTTGCAACAGATCATTGCGCCAGACCCAAAAGCCGAAACCTTTCTTTGCCAGACGCTCTCGTTCCATCGCCCATCCGCGCACGGCAGTGCCGGGAAGTTCACGCATGGCAAAGCGGTAGATATTTTCGCCCAGTCGCGCCGAGGCAGGGTCTTCCGGCGTGCCGACCATCGTGTGGTGGCCGCGATTGTGCTCGATACAGAAATGACCATAGCCAGTCAGGGCGCAGATCAACTTCGCACCCAATTGATCGAGGCGATTTGGCTTGTGGCCCAGCTCATGGCCGACAGTCAGTCCGCTGCCGGACGCGACGCCTGCACCGATTGCCAAAGCCAGATTTGCCCACATTGGCAAACCAAGCGTGGCGACTGCCCAAAAGCTGGCAATGAAGCTGAGATAAAAAACCGGGATCGATACGAACAACAACACGCGATAATATTGGTCTTGCGAAAGTGCTTCGATCACCGCTTCCGGTGGATTGTTTTCGTCCTCGCCGATCAGCCAATCGAGTATCGGAACCAAAACAAAATAAATGACAATTGGCAAGAACGTCCACCAAGGCGAAGCGCCGTGGGCCAATAGCAAGACAGCGAGCGCCGGCACCGCCGGAGATATTACGGAGAGCAGCCAGAGCCAGCGCTTCCTGTCGCGGAATTCAATCCGGTCGCCATCGGCAGTTTGTGAAACCAGGATCATGGGCTCTCTCTTTGCGCTCGTTCAAGACTGTTCTTTTCTCAGTCAACGGTCAAGCATCACTCTGTCGCCGTTCTGACATTGAAAATGCCGATAACAATCGCCAAATCTAAATCGTCGGCTATTTTAGTGACTGCCTCCACTCATTCAACAGGACTTCACCGCATTGCAAGCCGACCCGATCTTGCCATCCCGCCGCCTCGAACGCATTGCCTCCATACTCAAGGCAGGACGCAGTCATGCTGTTGGCGACATTGTTGACCGGTTCGGCCAGTCCGGGTTTGGCTTCGTTATCTTGCTCTTGGCACTTCCGGCGCTGATCCCGATTCCCGGGCCGTTCGGGTTGGTGTTCGGCTCGTGCCTCGCCCTTGTGTCACTTCAGGTTCTGGCCGGGTCGCAGAAACTCTGGCTGCCTGAACTCCTGCGCAACAAACAAATTGACGGCGGCAAACTGAAAAGCGGCATTGGCCATGCAGCGGATTGGCTGCGCTGGACCGAGCGCTGGATTGTGCCGCGTCGCGGGCCTTCGTGGGTGATTGAACATCTGCGCCCGGTCGTTGGGTTGCCTGTGTTGATGCTGTCGTTGATTGTGGCCATTCCGATTCCGCTGGGCAACTTAGTTCCATGCCTCGCGCTGATGCTGCTGGCGCTTGGGCTGATTGCGGAAGACGGGCTGGCGCTTGCGGCAGGGTTGGTGCTCGGGATCATCGCGGTGCTGTGGACCGTGTTCCTGTTTATCGCCGGATCAAACCTTGCAGGGTCTGCCCTGTCGATGACCGGCCTCTTTTGATGGCGCGCAAGACCGCATTGCTCATCGCCAATCCCAACAGCCGGAACGGCGCGCAGCCGCTGGATGCGGCACTCGCAGTGTTGAAGAACGCCGGTATCGCTGTCAGGCGTCTGACACCTGACGGGGCAAGTGACATCACGCCCGCCATTCTGCGCGAAGCGCATGGTGCTTCAATGGTGATCGTCGCGGGCGGCGATGGCACAGTCAACGCTGCGGCGCGCGCGGTCGTTGAAACGGACCTCACGCTCGGCATTTTGCCGATGGGAACGGCGAACGATCTGGCGCGCACCCTGGACATTCCGTTTACTTTGGAAGGTGCTGCGCAAGTGATCGCCGCTGGCAAGGCTCGGCAGATTGATGCTGGAGTGGTCAACGGGCATCACTTCTTCAACGTCGCCTCAATCGGACTGGCATCCGACATTGCGCAAAACCTCACTCGCGAGAACAAGCGTCGTCTCGGGAGGTTTTCCTATCCGGTCGCCGCATTGCGGGCGTTGTCGTCTGCCGGGTCATTTCACGCCGAGATCATCAACAAGGATCAACATCTGCACGTGCGCACGCTGCAGATCGCAGTTGGCAATGGGCGGTTTTATGGTGGCGGCAATGCTGTCGAGCGGGATGCTGCTGTTGATGATGGCTATCTTGACCTTTACTCGCTGGAGTTTTCCACAGTCTGGAAAATGGCATTGATGCTCAAATCATTCCGGTCCGGCCACCACGGGCTGTGGGACGAGGTGCGCACTCACAAATGCACGAAATTCGAAATCCGCACCTCGCGGCCCAAGCACGTGAATGTTGACGGCGAGATTGTGACCAAGACGCCCGCGGTATTTGAAGTGCTGCCGAAGGCCGTCAAGGTTTTTGCGCCTACTGGCGTTTAGGCACGGGCCTTATCATCTTATCCCCCTGTGTCGCTGGCATGATATGATCTTGCCAATGAATGCCCATTTTATCAGTACGGGAGGACGCGGCACTTGCAAACGGTTCAAACGAGCGTTAATGAGCCGAACCGTAACGCTCGTTACGGCACTCCGACTTTTTGCAAGGCGCGCGCACAAATGACCATGCATGTCGAAATGGCGGATCTGACAGAGCGGCAGCAGGCTGTTCTTGATGCCACTTTGGCAGCGATGGTCGAGGAGGGCGATGGGCTGACAATGACGTCCGTGTCGCGCCGTGCAAGTTGCTCGAAGGAAACGCTTTACAAATGGTTTGGCGACCGTGACGGACTGTTGACCGCGACCGTTCGCTGGCAGGCATCCAAAGTCTCGGTTCCAATCATCGACCGCGACAGGCTGGACGAGAGTTCGTTCAGCATTACGCTGGAACAGTTTGCACGTGACTGGCTGACTGTAATCTCGAGCGACACCTCTGTCGCACTCAACCGGACGGCGGTGAGCAATGCCGGTTCAGGAAAGAGCGATCTTGGGTCGATTGTCTTGCGGAACGGCCGCAATGCAATGGCGTTGCGATTGAGGCCGGTGCTGGAAGCCGCGCGTGATGCGCGGGTGCTGATCCATTTCGATGACGCCGACACACTGTTCGGCACCTTTTTTGGTCTCGTCATTCGGGACATTCAAATCCGTCTTCTGCTTGGAGACGCGATCACGCTTTCGGCCAAGCAAATTGCGGAAGATGCCGCACGTGCGACCGGACAGTTCATG
Organism: Phyllobacteriaceae bacterium; assembly: GCA_031370195.1. Taxonomy (GTDB): domain Bacteria; phylum Pseudomonadota; class Alphaproteobacteria; order Rhizobiales; family Rhizobiaceae; genus JANMEX01. The sequence continues at coordinate 8,232 of JANMQE010000574.1, read as the reverse complement.
GCTCTCTATGGGGCAAAAAATCAAACGAAACGGGAAGGATGAAACCATGCGTGTTTATTATGATCGCGATGCCGATCTCAATCTGATCAAATCCAAGAAAGTTGTTATCGTCGGCTATGGCTCACAGGGCCGCGCGCATGCGTTGAACTAAGGATTCAGGTGCCAAGGAACTGCGCGTTGCCTTGAAGCCGGGTTCGCCGACGGCCGCGAAAGTGGAAGCCGACGGTTTGCAGGTCATGTCCGTTGCGGACGCTGCCAAGTGGGGCGACCTGTTGATGATGGCGACGCCGGATGAATTGCAGTCCGATATCTGGAAGAATGACATTGCCGCCAACATCCGTCCGGGCGCGGCGATTGCATTTGCCCATGGCCTCAACATCCACTTCGGCCTGATCGAAGCGCCAAAGACCATCGACGTTGTGATGATCGCGCCAAAGGGTCCGGGCCATACGGTTCGCGGCGAGTATCAGAAGGGCGGCGGCGTGCCGTGCCTCATTGCCATCCACAATGACGCATCGGGTAACGCGCATGATCTGGCGCTTTCATATGCCTGCGGCGTCGGCGGCGGGCGTTCGGGCGTTATCGAGACGACGTTCCAGGAAGAGTGTGAAACTGATCTGTTCGGCGAGCAGGTTGTTCTGTGTGGCGGTCTGGTCGAGCTCATCCGCGCCGGTTTTGAAACGCTGGTTGAGGGTGGTTACGCGCCGGAGATGGCTTACTTTGAGTGCCTGCACGAAGTGAAGCTGATTGTCGACCTGATCTACGAAGGCGGCATCGCCAACATGAACTATTCGATATCCAACACGGCAGAATGGGGCGAATACGCCACCGGCCCGCGCATCATCACTGCCGAGACCAAGGCCGAGATGAAGCGCGTTCTGACCGACATCCAGACCGGCAAGTTCACCTCCGAGTGGATGCAGGAATGGAAGTCCGGCGCAGCCCGCTTCAAGGGCATCCGCCGCATGAACGACCGGCACCAGATTGAAGAAGTCGGCGAGAAATTGCGTGGGATGATGCCGTGGATTGGGAAGAACAAGCTGGTGGACAAGGCGCGGAATTGAGGTGACCGCTCTTGCTAGAAGGGTACTTGCCGATTGTCATATTGCGCTTCGTCTCTTGGAGGACGAAGCGCAAGAAGATAATTGGTCGGTTAACTGGGCGGGAGCGCTAGCGCTGATTTGCTGTGTCAACGATGTTCTCAAGTTGGAGAAAAGGCGGTCTGCGCTTCGAAAGGCTTACGAAAAGCGCCTAGAGGCTTGGAACGACAAAAGCAGCGACCAGCACGCAATTTTTCGAGAATTTATCAAGAGCGAACGAAACTTGTTGCTGCAAGAGTATCGAACAAATGTTGATACTCGCAGAGAGGTGCCGATTTTTGTGGTGGATGGAACCCCCGCCTATTTTTCCCCAGATACTTCCGCGCCTCTGTCCGTTGAAACCTCAAGCTTTGCTCTGGATCAGAACATCTTCAGACCGATGAAGGTGGGACGCTGGTCAAACGAGGACGTTCGAGATGTTTATAGTGACGCACTGGTTTGGTGGAAAGAGCAACTGGACAGCATCGACAAGGAAGTCGATTCGGTGAGGGCAATTGATCGCTCATGATTGTGGCCGTCGGCAGCAGTTGTGGAAACAAGTTGGGAACGCTTCCTACCCCTCATCCTCTCCAAACATCGCCTCTATATCCCGGTGCCCCTCCAGCACATTCACAACTTCAAGCACATTCCCTTCATATCGGAAAAAGATCACATAGCTCTTGAACGCATAGCTGCGCATCTGCGGTCTCAGCTCCGGCCTCGCGCGGCCCATCGTGCCGGGAAGCGAGGCAAGATGTTCGCATTTCTGAATGAGCCGGTCAGCGAAGGCTTCGGCTAGCGCGCGGCTGCCGATTTCCTGCGCGATATAGCGGGCGATTTCGGCAATATTGTCGAGCGCATCGCTGGTGAAGCGCAGAATCGGCATCAGATGGCGGAGGGAATCTGGCCGAGCCGCGCCTTGACCGCCGCGCTCACTTCCTCGGCGGAATGGCTACCGCCGCGCGCGATGGACACATCCAGCGTCTCGCGCAGCGCCGCCAGCTTGGCCTCGCGCTCTTCAACCAGCCGCAGCCCCTCGCGCACCACCTCGCTCGCCGAGCCATAGCGGCCCTGATCGACCACTGAGGCGACGAACCCTTCCCAGCGTTCTCCAATGGATACGTTCATGAGACTTCTCCAGCTTTGCGACTCAGTCTAATCAATAACACAAAACAAGCAATATTTGTTATTGACCTACCCGATAATATCAAACCAGATCCACCCTCATTTCCGCCCGACAATCTTCGCCGCCCGCTGCAAGGTTCCCGGCGTTACGATGCTGATTATCGGATCAAGCAGGAGGTGAAGCGCCCTGACACTCACCCCTTCGCCCCCACAAACTTCCGCTCCACCCCTTCCAATATCTCCAGCCCCCGCGCCTTGTCACCTCGCGCCGCACGCAGGCGGAAACGGGTCTCTGTGTCAAATTCCGCAATTGCCTTGGTCGAAAACTCTTCAAACAGCTTGTTGAGGCTCAAACCCCGCTGCGCGGCGAGTGTCTTGAGCCGATTGTGCTGGTCGTCAGGAAGGCGGATGGTCAGGGTGCTCATGTTAAATGTCTTCCTTTCGCTAAAAACTCCCCGGCGTCACAGACAACAAGCCCGGGAAACCGCAATTCCGGCGCGGTGAAATCCCGCTTGTTTGCCGTGATGATCGTCCGAGCATTTCCCGCAACCGCCAATTCGACGACATGATTGTCCGCCTCATCACGCAAATTTGGCCGCCACAGGAAATATATGGGAATCCAGAGGCAACTTGCAAAAAACGCATCCAGCAGCGCGTCCCTGTCAGTTCGCGAAATCAGCTTTACGTCGAACAGCTCATCTCGGGCGCAGACATCTTCATACTCCAAAAACAGCGCATTGCCCATCAGCGGCGTGATTTGTCCTTCAAAGCACATCCGAATAATACGCCGCGACGCTCCATCCGCGCTCATCACCGCAGCGATGAAAATATTCGTGTCAATCACCACATTCATTGGAATTTTGATAGCATATATGCCATCATAAAGTCAATGCCCGGCAAAGGGAGCGAAGCCAAATTCGGTATCGCGCGGAAGTCATTTGGCGAGGCAGCCGCCCGGCCGCCTCAACCATAATGATACCGGCAGCCCAATACTATCAAGTCCTCGCCTTCGACCCGATAGACCAGCCTGTGCTCCTGATCAATGCGGCGTGACCAGCAGCCTGAGAGTTCGAACTTCAAGGGTTCTGGCTTTCCAATGCCTTCGAAGGGCGACTTCAGGACCGCTTCAATGAGATCAATGATCTTCAAGGCCTTGCGCCGGTCGGTGTCGACCCAAAATCGCAAGTCCTGCAAGGCGTTTGGATCACAGACCAACCGCATCTTTGAGCGGTTCCATTGACGTGAACGATTTCCGCTTTGACTTGGCGCGGCTGTTGGCTGCCAGAAGACGCTGTGCGTTTGCAGGTGACCGCAAAAGGTAAGCAGTCTCGTTCAGCGATTCATAGTCCTCGCGCGACATCAGCACTGCGTCGCCGCCGCGCACGCGTTCGACGACGATGACAACATGATCCTCCACCACACGGTCGAGAGCGGTCTTGAGGTTCGCGCGAAGTTCTGAGTAAGTGTATTGGTCCATGCGTCACTTGTACAACAAAGCTGTACGATCTTCAATGGCGTTCGCAAGCGCGCGCCATCACTTACCCCGCTCCATCACCAGCACATCCAGCTTCGACTCATATTGCGGGGCGGGGAATTCGAAGACGAGCTTATCCTTGCCGCGGCGCGTGACAATTGCGACTTGGTCTTCCTTTGGGTCCTGGCCGTATTTGCGTGCCGGGTCGTCGTTGACGTGGCCTGCGCCGACGAAGACCAGTTCCGTGTCCGACTTGGTGTAGAGCCTGCCGGTCAAACGCTGCGAGCCGGAGATTTTCTCGACGAACCAGCCTGCGCCGTCGTCGGTGATGCGGCATTTGAACCAGTTGTAGGGAGTGATCGGCAGACTGCCGCCGACTTTTATGACGCGGCATTTCCAGTTGCCTATCGGGTCGAAGTCTCCGGACATCGGGAGTTTCTCGCCGGCGAGCGCGTTGGTCAGCATGTCGACTTCCTCCGCTGTTCCGCCGCGCAGGCCCTCGGCCAGTGCTTCGGCTTCGGTTTTCTCGAAGTTTGCCAGCCTGTCCTTGTCAAAGGCGGACAAGAGTTTGTCGAGTTCGCCATCAGCGTAAGCGGTGGCGGCGAGTGACAGGGTGAACATCAGGGAGAAAAGGATTTTGCGCATTGTTCATCTTCAATGTTATGTGCGGCCAAATCATGAAAGGCGGAACGCCTTCGCGGAGGAACAGAATGAGCCATCCGGCTGACATTGCCAAGATCAAAAGCCAAGAGGAAACGCTGGTCTTTGCGCGCTTCAATGAAGACGACGCGCTGACCATCGGGCTCGCGATAGTGGACACCATCAAGGCGATGGACAGTTACGCGCTGATCGACATCCGGTTATGGGACCGGCAGCTGTTTGCCTATTCTATGCATGGCGCGAGTGCTGACAATGCCGAGTGGGTGCGACGGAAGATCAATGTGGTTCGCCGTTATCAGATGTCCTCATTTCGTATGGGCCTTGAACTTGCGGAAACGGGACGGGCACTCGACGCATCGCGCGGTGTTGACCCGCTGGACTTTGCTCCGCATGGCGGCTGCTTCCCGCTTCGGATGAAGGACGGTCCCATTGTCGGCTGCATCACAGTCTCCGGCCTGCCGCAACGCGACGACCACCGTGTCGTTGTCGAAGCCATTTCGGCCCATCTTGGTATTGATGTGACGGAATTCGCGCTGGACTGACTCAGATTGTCCCAATATGGGGCATAACATCTGGCATGCAATTCGCATTGGTATTTGCCAAACAGGAGGCAATACAATGTTGTTCAACAGTCAATCTCTAGCACAAGACTCCCTGCATCTGTCACATTCTGCCAAGACGGACTATGAGGGCGATGAACGCCGCACCGAGCGCCGCCGCCGCATTTTGAAAAGTGCTCTGGTGCAGTTCAACAATGGATTTGGCAGCCTTGAGTGTGTGCTGCGCGATCTCAACTCGAACGGTGCCAAAGTATCGATGGGCCAAACGGCAGGCATTCCGAACCGGTTCCGTCTGAGCATTGCGGGCGAGCGTACGCCGATTGAAGCCATCATCCGCTGGCGGACGCCGCGCGATATGGGCGTGTCATTTCTGATGCGTGCGGACTGATCTCCCATATCCACCGGCGTTTCCGTTTGTAATTTGCTTAAGTCCTGATTAGGGAACAGACGGGGCATACATGAAGGGCAAGCCGGTGGGGGACATGTTTTCTGTGCGGGACAAATCAGTCCTGATCACCGGCGGTTCGTCTGGTCTGGGACTGCAGTTCGTGCGGTTGTTTTCCGGCTGCGGGGCCAAAGTGTGCTCCGTGGCCACCACTCATGAGCCACTCGTTTGCGAAAGTGTTTTGGCGGACGATCATGCCCATGAACCAGTTTTTGTAACCGCGAACCTTCGCGATGAAGAAGGTGTGACTTCTGCTCTCGACGAGGCCACATCGGCAAATGGCGTGCCGGATATTGTGTTCAACAACGCCGGTGTGACCCTTCGCAAGCGGTTTCTGGACGTTGAGCGTGATGATTGGGCTCATCTGATGGACATTAATCTGAAGGCGATGTTCTTTTTGGCGCAAGATGCAGCAAAGCGGATGATTGCCTCCAAAAAGCCGGGGTCGATCATCAACATGAGCAGCATTCTGGCCGCCAAGGCGATGACTGGTACGGCTGCGTATTCGACTGCAAAAGCGGCGATTTCGCAGATGACCCGATCCATGGCGCTGGAACTTGGACCTCACGGTATCCGCGTCAACGCTATTGCGCCCGGTTGGTTTGAGACCCGCATGACAGCAAGCTTCCTGACCGATCCGGCAAAATCCTATCTCAAGAGTGTCAACCCCTTGCGGCGGCTCGGCAGCGAGGGCGACCTTGACGGCGCTGCGCTTTTGCTTGCTTCCGATGCTGGAGGCTATATCACTGGAACCACCATCACGGTTGACGGCGGGCAAAGCCTCTCCGGTTGAATTGGGGAGAAAACATGCCGGTCCGCATTGCGACATTCAACATCGAGAATTTGATGCGCCGGTTTGACTTTACCGGTTTTCACAATGATATCAATGCTGATCGATCCACGCTGCTGTTCGATATCCGCGATGAGCAGCAATATCGCCAGATTGAGCAAGCGCGAATGGTTGCGCACACTGACGACACGCGCCAACAGTCAGCGCTGGCCATTGCTGATACCAAGGCTGATATTCTCTGCCTGCAGGAAGTTGACAACATCGACGTGTTGAATGCGTTCGAGTTCGGCTATCTGTTCCGCATGATCGGTAATGGCTACCGGCAGAAATTTCTGGTTGAGGGCAACGACTCGCGTGGCATTGATGTTGCCGTGATGATGCGCGAGACGACCAAATGCGGTGAGCCGATTGAATGCCTGAAGGTTACCAGCCATGCAGGGCTGACGTTTGAGGAATTGAATCTCTTTTCGGACGGGGTCGCCAAGCTTGGCATTCATGCCAATGAGCGTATTTTCCGTCGTGATTGTCTGGAACTGGAACTTCGGATTGGCGGCAAGCCGTTGACGCAGTTTGTCACGCACCTGAAATCGATGGGCGGGCCGCGCAACGGCGTTGACGGGCGCACGTCCACTTTGCCGGTAAGAACGGCCGAAGCACAGGCGATCCGCCATATTATTACACAGCGGTTTGGCGAGGGTGAAACGGCTAAACATGACTGGCTCCTGTGCGGCGATATGAATGACTATGTTGAACGCATCGACATCCGCGATAACGGACATGACGGTTATGATTTTGTCCCTGTTGCCGATACGAACAGCGCGCTCAATGTGCTGATGCAAGACGGGTTTTGCGAGAACCTTGTTTCGCGTCGTGATGTGATGGATCGTTGGACGCTGTTTCACGCGCGCGGGCCTCTTGAAAGGCATTTGTGCCAGCTTGACTACATGTTTGCGTCTCCCGCATTGGCCGCAAAGAATGCAGGCAAAAAGCCAGATATTTTCCGCCGCGGCCAGCCCTATCGGACGATCTTTCCGAAGGGTCAGGATGTCGAGCGCTACCCCCGCGTTGGCTGGGATCGGCCGAAGGCGAGCGATCATTGCCCGGTGGCGATGACGTTTGCGCTGTAACGCGGCCTCGTTGTGCACATTGAGCTGCTTTTTCCCGAGAATGAGCCTGTTCTTGTGTCTGGCCTTGAGATCAGGACGGACGGTGTTTTGTCTGCGCTTTTTGCGAAGCAGAGTGACTTGGTCGAAAAGGGTTGGCATGAGCGCGTTGCTGATAATCCATATTTGTTCAACGGAGCGGTGTATTTAACTGGTGACATTCAGCTTCAAGACGGATGCCTGACCGGTCACGCGGCCAGAACAGACTATGCGAATTTCCTGCATTGGCGCGGCAACACGCCGTTTCAAAACGCTGTCGGGCTTCATCACATATTTCCAGCGGCCGCGATTGAGAGCGCTGACGGGATACTGATTGCAGTGCGGGCCTCGTCAACGACAATCAACTCCGGCAAAGTGTATTTTGCCGGCGGGAATTTTGATGATGACGATTTGGTGGACGGGCGGCTGGACCCGCACCACAACACGCGGCGCGAGGTTCTGGAGGAGACAGGTTTGGACCTTTGCGCGATGTCAGAAGCTGACGGCTGGATTGCCGTGCGCAGCCATCGCTTTATTGCGGTGTTCAAACCTTACCAGTCGCATCTTGCGGCAGCTGATCTTGCGGCGATGATCTTGAGCCATGTCGGAAAACAGACGGCACCCGAGAATGATGCCTGTGTCCTTATACGAGAGGCCCGAGATATTACCTCAAACATGCCGCTGTATATGCAGGCCTATTGCCGGTACCGCTTCAAGAGTAAGCCTGTAGTACCTGTCCGCTGATCAAAAACGAACGGCAGCAAGAGACTGGGATTGCGAATTCATTCAGTGCCGACAACGACTTTGGAAAATGATGGAAACTCGCCCATCTCATTGCCAGCGCCGTCGTATTGCTTGCCTGAAGTGATTGTGACTTCCACAGTTTTGCCAATCATGTCGTCAGCCATGGCAGCTTGCTCATTCCACACCGCGCATTCATCCGCTGCGCAAAGTGCG
>JANMQE010000563.1:0-5024 GCA_031370195.1 Phyllobacteriaceae bacterium | reverse complement strand
TGATCTGGCTTTTTTCACGCTAAAGCTGCTGGCGCTGACCGCGCTTGTTTATGCAGCGGCGCATTTCGGCAAGCGCGCCCTGCAGGACAGTTTTGAAACGGCGAACCTTGCCCGGCGGACGCGTGACAGAACATTCGCGATTGCGGCGGCCATCGCCTTTCTGGTGGGTTTCGGCTGGACCCCATGGACGGTTTTCAGCGGCGTTGCCGGCGCCACATTTTTTATCCTGCCAGCCGGCATTGCGCTGGCGCTGCTCGATATTCCGTTCCGAAAACTCAGCTATAAAGCAGTCTATCTCGCGGTCATTTTTGCATTGTTTTTGTTGGTACTGAACCTGAACGATCCAGCTGCTCCCGCTGGCGCATCTTTCCCCTCCATCCTGGGCCTGTTGTCCATCGTCGGCACACTCAGCCTTGTTCCGTGGTTTGCCCCTTACGAAAACCAGCAATCAAAGTTTGGCTCGCTGGCCATGATTTTGATTGCCTTGTTTGTCTTCGTCGGTGGCACCTTGTGGGTCATCCTGTTCTCTTTCACATCCATGCGCGTGCTGCCGCTGTTCACACCGACGGAATGGTGGAACAAATTCGTCGGCTTTGACAATTATGACCGCCTGTTCAACTCCGGCCGTTGGATGGACTGTCCGGCCCTCTCTAAAATCGGCACGGCGTCTTGGAAGCTGCAATGCGCAGGCGCCTATCCGAATGTTGTCACCTACGCGGTGCTGTCGAGTGTTTTCGTTATGATCTTTGGCTTTATCATTGCCGTTCTGATGGACCAGAAAATCCGCGCTGAAGGCGTGTTCCGCACCATCTTCCTGTATCCTTTTGCCCTTTCGTTCATTGTCACAGGCCATGTCTGGGCCTGGATTTTTTCACCTGAGTACGGGTTGCAGAAGGCTGTGCGCGCCTGGGGTTGGGAGAGCTTTTCCTTTGGCTGGATCGCTGACCAGAAAATGGTGATGTATGCCATCGTCATCGCCGGCCTTTGGCAGGGCACCGGCTTTGTGATGGCGCTGATGCTGGCAGGGCTGCGCGGCATTGATGAAGAGATTTGGAAGGCCTCAAAGATTGACGGCATTCCCACGTGGCGCACCTATGTGCAAATCGTGCTGCCGATGATGAAACCCGTGCTTGTCACCACCTTTGTCTTCGTCGCGTCGGGTGCAATCCGGATTTTCGATCTTGTGATCGCGATCACCGACGGCGGCCCCGGCGTGTCGTCCGATGTGCCGTCACGCTACATCTATCAGAATTTCACCGCCAATCTTGGCCAGTCTCTGACGGCGTCCACCGTTATGCTGCTGTCGATGGCGGTCATCCTGATCCCCTGGATCCGGCTCGAATTCGGCAAGAAGGGACAATGACAATGGCCATTGACGCAATGATGTCATCCGGGCCATCCGGCCCGAAGCCAAAGAAATTCATCACGCTGCCGCGCTTTATTGTCTATGGCGTCTTGATTGTGTGCTGCCTGTTCTTCCTGTTCCCGCTTTACATCATGGTCATCACATCGCTGAAAGATCTTGATGCGATCCGCGAGGGCAACCTGTTTACGCCCTCGGACAATCTGACAGTCGCACCCTGGATCAAGGCTTGGAGCCAGGCCTGCACCGGGCTCTATTGCGAAGGCATCAAGCCGGGGTTCATCAACTCGCTGAAGATCACCGTGCCGTCTGTCATCGTCTCAATCACCGTGGCCTGCATCACCGGCTATTCGCTGGCCAACTGGCCGTTCAAATATTCGGAAGCCTTCTTCACAATTCTTCTATTGGCGAGCTTCATTCCCTATGTCGTGATGATCTATCCGATCGTCATCATCACGCGTTGGCTTGGCATTTTCTCGACGCTGCCCGCCGTCGTGCTGGTGCACACAATTTTTGGCCTGCCGCTGCTGACGCTGCTTTTCCGCAACTATTTTGCCTCGCTGCCGCAGGAATTGTTCAAGGCGGCGCGCGTGGACGGGGCGGGCTACTGGCGCATTTTGTTCCAGGTCTTCCTGCCGATGTCCGCTCCGATCCTGACTGTGGCTGTCATCCTGCAGGTCACCGGCATCTGGAACGATTTCCTGTTCGGCGTCATCTATGCGGGCCCGACCAATTATCCGATGACGGTGCAGCTCAATAATATTGTCAACACCGGGCAGGGCGTGAAGGAATATAATGTCGACATGGCGGCGACGATCCTTACCGGCATTGTGCCGCTCGCCATCTACTTTTTCTCTGGCAAATATTTCGTGCGCGGCATTGCCGCTGGCGCTGTGAAGGGTTGATTTCATGAATGCTCATTCCACTGCTCCCAGCGTTTCGGTGCGCGGCCTTGCGCAGAGCTATGGCGCCGTCAAAGTTCTGCAGGAGCTGGACCTCGACATTGCCGAAGGCGAATTTCTGGTGCTGCTCGGGCCGTCCGGCTGCGGCAAGTCCACGTTGCTCAACTGCATTGCAGGCCTCTTGGAGCCTTCGTCGGGTCAGGTTTTCATCAAGGGCAAGAATGTCACTTGGGAAGAGCCCAAGGATCGGGGCATCGGCATGGTGTTTCAGTCCTACGCGCTTTACCCGCAGATGACGGTGGAGCGGAACCTCTCGTTCGGCCTGCGCGTCTCCGGCATGGATAAAGAGGAAATCGCTAAACGGGTGGCGCGTGCATCGGAAATCTTGCAGCTGGAGCCGTTCCTGCAGCGCAAGCCAACCGCTCTTTCCGGCGGCCAGCGCCAGCGCGTCGCGATTGGCCGCGCCTTGGTGCGCGATGTGGATGTGTTCCTGTTCGATGAGCCGCTGTCCAATCTTGACGCCAAGCTGCGCGCCGAGCTGCGCGTGGAAATCAAGCGCCTGCATCAGCGGCTCGGCAATACGATGATCTATGTTACACACGACCAGATCGAGGCGCTGACGCTTGCCGACCGCATCGCCGTGATGAAGGGCGGCACGATCCAGCAGCTCGACCAGCCGATGGACATCTACAACAAGCCGGTCAATCTCTATGTCGCGGGCTTTATCGGTTCGCCGTCAATGAATTTCCTGAAAGGGACGATTTCGGGATCTGGCAATGGCCGTGCCATCAAGGTTGGAAGCACGACCGTACCCTTGACAGGCTATCCGGCTGAACGCTCGATGAGCGACGGCCAAGGTGTGATTTTTGGCGTCCGTCCCGAGCATATCCGGCTGAACGCCGCACCGGCCCCTGAAATGTCGCCGGAGTATGATGCGGATGTGGAGCTGATTGAACCCATGGGTTCGGACAGTCTGGTATGGCTGAAATTTGAAGGTCAGAGCATGACGGCACGCGTTGAATCCAGCGCCGTTTATCACCCGGGCGAAAAGGTCAAGGTGCGATTCCGTGTCGGCCTGGCTTCCCTATTTGACGAGGCGGACAGCGACCGCCTCTGAGACACACCGGCGTTCTGCCACAGGCATTGAGATGAACAGCATGCATCCCACACTTCTGGACGGTCGTCAGGATTTGGCTGGCGTCTGGACTTTGTTGACTTCCGGCGGGAAGTTTCAAGGATCAATGTCTTTGCCGGGCGATGTGCACAGCGCGCTCATCGCCAATGGCGTTATTGCCCATCCCTACTCTGGCTGCAACGAAAAGGCTGTGCAGTGGGTGGCGCAAGAGGATTGGCTCGTTTCGCGCGAGTTTGAGATGCCTGCGGCCTTTCCGGAAGGCGGGTGGTATCTGGATATTGACTGTCTCGACACGATTGCTGATGTGCGGGTGAACGGCGAGCTGGTGCTCTCAGCCAAGAACTGCTTCCGTTGCTACCGACCGGATGTGTCGGGCGCATTGAAACCGGGCGCGAACCGGATTGAAATCCTGTTTCATTCGAACCCGAAAGCGGCGAATGAACTGCAGGCTTCGATGCCGTTCCCGATCCCCTACAGCACCGACAACTGCCCGATCCCGAACGTCAACATGCTGCGCAAGCCGCAGTGTCATTTCGGCTGGGACTGGAACATTGCCATCGCGCCGCTGGGGCTTTACGGGCGGATTGAATTGAAAAGGGCGGTGACCGCGAGGCTCGAGCATGTGCAGGTCAGCCAGGTGCATGGCGACGGATTTGTTGACGTGTCCGTCAGCGTGCTCATGAATGCAGGCGACGCTGGCGAGGTGGCGGTTTCGGTGTCACTCGACGGCAAGATTGTCACCGGAAGTATTCCAGTCACGGCGGGTGCCAACAGTTATGTCGAGACAATCCGGATTGATGCGCCCAAGCTGTGGTGGCCGGTCGGGCATGGTGCGCAACATCGTTATGTGCTTGAGGTCGCTGTGGACGGCCAGACTGAGCGCAGAAATGTCGGGTTGCGCACAATTGAACTGATGACCAACAAAGACGCAGCGGGCAGCCGGTTTGCGTTCAAGGTCAATGACCGCGAAGTCTATTGCCGTGGCTCCAACTGGATTCCGGCTGACGCTTTGCCATCTGCCGCGACTCCGGCGCTGACGGAGAAGCTGCTTCAAGCCGCCGTGGATTCGCACCAGAACATGATCCGCGTCTGGGGTGGCGGGTTTTATGAGCAGGATTTTTTCTATGAGATTTGCGATCGTCTCGGGCTGATGGTCTGGCAGGACTTCATGTATTCCTGCTCGCTCTATCCATCGACGCCGGACTTCCTCGAAGAGGTGAGACTGGAGGTGGATCATCAAGTCCGCCGTCTTGGCCATCATGCCTGCATTGCGCTGTGGTGCGGCGACAATGAGCTGATCGGGGCGCTGACCTGGTTTGAGGTGTCGCGGAAGGACCGCGATCGCTACCTCGTCTCCTATGACCGGTTGAACCGGACAATCGAAACGGCGATGAAAAGTGCTGACGCCGGCGCCATCTGGTGGCCGTCGAGCCCGTCGCCTGGAGTCTTGTCGTTCGGCGATGCCTGGCATGACGACAGCAATGGCGACATGCATTTCTGGAGCGTGTGGCACGAGGGAAAGAGCTTCGAGCATTACCGCGATGTCAAGCCCCGCTTCTGTTCCGAGTTCGGTTTCCAGTCCTTTCCGTCACTCTCCGTGGTGCGAGGTTTTGCAACGGGTGCC
>JANMQE010000539.1:0-6881 GCA_031370195.1 Phyllobacteriaceae bacterium | reverse complement strand
GTTTCCTGTTCGGTGAAAATGCGTCCGGATGCGACGGCCCAGTCACGAACCGTGAAGAATTCCGTGTCTGTGCCTGTCACTGACGCGCTCAGGCTCTCGGTGCCATAGACAATGCGCACTGACTTCTGGCTTGTTCCAGACACGGCTTTTGCGCCGGTGATACTTGCTTCAAGCGCGGTCAGATGTTTCACCTCGAAGTCACGCGCCCTGACTGGGGCGGAGCCCGGTGTTGGCGGTTGGCCGGAGCGGACGGTGAGGAGATTGCTGCCGAGTTTGGAAATGTCGGCCTTGACCTTGTCGGTGGTGCCGGACCCGATTGTGATCATTGCGATCACGGCAGCGACGCCAATGACAATGCCGAGCAGCGTCAGGAACGAGCGCAGCGCGTTGCGGCGGATTGACGAAAGGGCGAGGCTGACTGTTTCAAGAAACATCGGGGCGCATCCTGTTCACTTCGTCCGAGGCAATTCGCCCGTCAACAAAGCGGATGATGCGCGAGCCATAAGCAGCAATTTCGGCTTCGTGCGTGACCATGACGTCGGTTAGGCCACGGTACTCATTCAGGCGGGTCAACAGGGACATGATTTCATGGCTTCGCGCCGTGTCGAGATTGCCGGTCGGCTCATCCGCGACCAGCAGAGCGGGTTCGGTAACGATGGCGCGGGCGATGGCGACGCGCTGTTGCTGGCCCCCGGACAATTCGGCCGGGGTATGGGTCATGCGATCAGACAGTCCGACTTGTTCCAATGCCGCCGCTGCGCGCAATTTGCGTTCGCGGCGTGGCGCGCCGCGATAAATCAGCGGCAGTTCGACATTGTCCATGGCGCTTGTGCGGGCGAGGAGATTGTAACCCTGAAACACGAAGCCAACATAAAGATTGCGCAACACGGCGCGACGGGCGCGGTCAAGACGGCCGGCATCTACGCCCATGAAACGGTAGTCGCCGGATGTCGGCGTGTCGAGACAGCCGATGATGTTCATCGAGGTCGATTTGCCAGAACCGGATGGGCCCATGATGGCAACAAACTCGCCGCGGTCTATACGCAGGTTCGCCCCCGCCAAAGCGTTCACTTGCGCCTCGCCTTCGCCATAGCTCTTCCAGATGTCGGCGAACTCGATGAAGCCCTGTTCTGTCATCTGTCAGTTTGCCTTGGTGCTGGATTCGGCGGTGATGATCTGGTTACCTTCGGCAACGCCGGACAGGATCTCCGTCTTCAGCCCGTCGGTCGAACCTGTCTTGACCTGAACTGGGAGCGGCGTGCCATCTTGCAAAATATAGACTGTCCTAGAACCATCGGCAGCAGACTTGGCGGCCTGCTTGGCCTGACCACGCGGGAAACGCGGCATCAACATGCTGGTCAGGCTGAAACCGGTGGACTTTGGCGCAACGACCGGCTGGTAGCGGAACGCGCCGTTGGGGACGGTCAGGATTGCGCTGGCTTGGCGCGTGATGATGTCGACATTGGCCGTCATGCCCGGACGCAGCGAAAGATCGCTGTTGTCGACGTCGAGCTGCGCTTCGTAAGTCACAACATTTTCAGTGGTTTGTGAGGCGTAGGCGATCTTGGAGATGAGGGCATCAAAGCTCTTGCCGGTGAATGCATCAACCGAGAACCGTGCCTTTTGGCCTTCCGCGACCATGCCAATGTCTGCTTCGTCAATGCCGGCCTCGAGTTTCATCTTGCGGAGGTCCTCGGCAATCACAAACAGAATGGGTGCGGAGAGCGAGGCGGCAACGGTTTGACCGATATCAACGGATCGCGTCAGGATGACGCCATCGATGGGCGCGTAGATCGTGCTTTTGGCGAGCGCGGATTGCTGCACTTTCAACTCTGCTGCAGAGACGGCCAGATCAGCCTCGGCGCTGGTGACAGCGCTTTCAGCGCGGTCGCGCTTGGCCACTGCGCTGTCGAGATCCTGCTGTGACAGCGTTCCACGTGCCGCGAGTGTCCTGGTGCGTTCAAGCGTTTGCGCGGCCTCCTTTAGTGTGGTCTTGGCATCGGCAATGCGCGCCTTTGACGCGGTCACAGACGCTTGCGCCCGCTCGACCTGTGCGGACAGTGTGGTTGTGTCAAGCGTCGCCAGCACGTCACCCTTTTTCACAGTGTCGTTTTCCTCGAACAACACCTCGCGGACCACGCCGGACTGTTCGCTGGACACGTCCACTTTGGTGAGGGGTTGCAAGGTTCCAGAGGCGCTGACGAGAACTACTATGTTGCCCTTTGCGGCAGCCTCGGTGGTGTAGACTTTCTTGATGGCGGATGCGGAAGCCCATGACTGGTAGCCGTAGATGGCCGCAACGAACAACAATGGAACGAGCGCGTAGCTGATCCAGCGCCGCCACGTGCGACGACTGCGGCCCGCCTTGTCGAGTGCCAGGGCGGCAGCAATGTCGTCATATCCCGTCGCGGTGCGGTTGCCCGCTTTTTGATCCATCAATATTTCCCTTCCATGCCATCAAACAGTTTAATTGGTAAATTGGTCGGGGTGGATCAGAATACAAATTAAATCTTGGTCACTTTCGGCCGCGATCAAGCTGAAAGGTGTTTCGCATGCGCACATTGCCCTATTTGGTCTACGACGTCTTCACCAGCGCGCCGCTTGCGGGCAACCAACTGGGTGTGGTGCCCGACGCATCGGGTCTTTCGGGCGCAGAGATGCAGGCGATTGCGCGCGAGCTGAACCTTGCCGAGACCATCTTCTTTCTGCCGCCGGAGAACAAGGATCACTCGGCCAAAGTGCGCATTTTCATGCCGCTTGGAGAGTTGCCGTTTGCGGGTCATCCGACGATTGGCGGGGCCATTGCTTTTGCCGGGATCAAACAGCTTCCGGCAGGTGCGAAGGTGATCCTGGAGGAGGGTATCGGGCCGGTGCATTGCACGGTTTGGGCTGACGAGATGGGCGGGCGGTCTTCGTTTGCGGCGGCGCGTTTGCCGTCGGAAATTGGTTTTCATGCAAGTGACGCTGACATTGCCGCTGCGGTTGGGCTTTCAACAGATGTGATCGGTTTTGGTGATCATCATGTCTTGATGGTTTCCGGCGGTGTGCCTTATGTGACTGTGCCGGTAAAGACTTTGGATGCGCTGGGCGCTGCAAAGGTGAATGCTGATGCTTGGCTGAAACTGGATGTGCGTCGCGAAGGCAAGTTTGCCGCGCCGTATCTTTATTGTCCTGTCGGGGAGATGCATTATCAAGTCCGGATGTTCGCGCCATGGGATGGCATTCCGGAAGACCCGGCAACGGGCTCGGCTGCAGTTGCTTTCGCTGCAACGCTAAATCGCTTCCAATGCAGGAGCGATGGCGACCATCTGTTTGAAATAGTGCAGGGCATGGAAATGGGACGCCGCTCGGAGATTGGATTGTCGTTCACTGTTGATCGTGGCGATTTGGCTGGAGTGACGATTTCAGGGGAAGCCGTGAAATTTGCAGAAGGCACGCTGTTTCTGCCGGGGTGAGTATTGGCATTGGCCGACCGGCGCGCGGGCAGACGATTTTTGTTGTCAGGCGCTGGACAGCGCGGGAGCCAGTGTCTATAGACCGGCTCGCCCTGTCAGCGATGGCACGGCGGAGTGGGTGCGTAGCTCAGTTGGTAGAGCAGCTGACTCTTAATCAGCGGGTCACAGGTTCGATCCCTGTCGCACCCACCACTTTTTTCACAACGATCATCAGATCTAGAACCGCTGCATCGCCGCCTTGAAATCGATGAGGCCGAAGCCGAATTCCGGGTCTTTGCCTTTGGCTCCCAAATCCAGTGCGGTCTTGTTGGCAATCCTTTCGATTTCAAATGCGGATTTGGCCGGGTCCTGGTGCATCAGGTTGGCGATGGCTCCGGTGAAGACTGCGGCGGCGAAGGAGGTGCCGGTGACCAGATCGTAGCCGCCGCCGGGGATCGGGGCCATCAGGCCGACGCCCGGGGCGGAAATCGCGATATAGCCGCCGACGTTGGCTTGGCTCATGCGCCTGTTTTGCTCGTCGGTGGCGGTCACTGCAACGACGGACTTGTAAGCTCCAGGATAGGCTGGCGGGGCTTTCGGGCCATTGTTTCCGGCTGCGGCGACCAGAAGGATGCCGCGCTCGAAGGCGGCGTTGCAGGCTTTCTCGAACAGCTTGTTGCGCGGGCCGACGAAACTCATGTTGATGATTTGCGCATTTTGTTCAGCGGACCAATCGAGCGCGGCAAGAATTGCGTCGGCGTTTGACTTGCCATTCTCGAAGGCGCGGGCGTGATAAATGAGTGCGCCGGGCGCAACGCCCTGAAATCCGTCCTGTCCTGAGATCAGGCCGACGATGGACGTGCCATGATCGGTGTTGCTGACGGCGATTTGTGGAAGCGCGTCGAAATCCTCGGCGATAATATTGGCGAGTGCGGGATGGGATTTGTCGCGCGCTGTGTCGATGACGGCAACGCGGATGTTGGCGCCGCTGGCTTCACCGGGATTGAAGTTGATGCTTTGCATTGCATAGCCGCCGACGGGTTCCGCCTGCTGCAAAGTGTAGATGTGGTTTGGCTCAACGGAGGCAGCGCGGCCGTCGCTTTGGATTTGCGCCAGCACGAGGCCGACGGGGCGGCCGTCAGGAATGCCGAGGCGGGCGACGCTGGTTCCAAGAAGGAACGACGTGCGAACCGAGCGGACTTCGAGGCCGAGTGTTGCCGCGATCGATTGGATGGCTTGTGCATCGCCGTTGATGGTTGCCAGCACTTCGTCCGGGACGTAATCGCCGTTGGTGGCGACGGGTGGAAGGGATCTGCCGAGGTTTTGGCGTGCTTGGACCGATGGCGATTGACCTGCCGGGTTTGCACCTGGAGTCGAATGAAACAGGTCAAACAGCAGCGGCGGCAGTTCGAAATAGGTGTTCGTTTGATCCGGCTGTTTGTTGGCGGTTTCAGCCGCAGCGCTGTCTTGTGCTCGCGCGGAAGAGCCAAGGGTGGCAACGAAACTTGCTGCAAGCAGGGCTGCGATCAATTGAACCATTTTATGGCGCATCCGGCTTCTTTCCGGCGATCAGCTTTTCGACCAGTGGCGAGGCTGCCAATTGTTTGAACGCCTGATCGTATTGCGTCACTGTGTCGGCGGAAAGGGCGATCTTGAAGGTCGTGCCGGAAATCGGGCCGCTTTCGATTTGCCCGCCGTTTGCTGCCAAGAGGTTGGCGATATCGGCGAGTGTTGCGGTTGGCACAAAGGTAATCAGCACAAACGGTGAGTCTGCGGTTTGGCCTGCGCCTGCGACTTGAACATTGTCCGGGCTGCTGCTTGTGATGTTGGAAATGCTGACAACCATCAACGCAAGCACCGCAGCGGCGGTGGCCAGTAACAAGGGCGCGGGGATTGCAAATGTCCTTGCGAGGAATGCGGCCAGCCATGACATCGGCGAGCCTTGCGGGGCGGCGATTTTGTCGAGGCTTTCACTGAAGCGCTGCAAGGCGTCGGGGCGGGGGGTGAGGGATTCATTGTCCTCGAAAACAAGCGCGATCTCGGCTTCGGCCGCAAGCAGCGCCTCATCGGCCGCAGGATCGGTGGCAAGCCATTCTTCGACTTGACGCAATTCCTCGCCGGTGAGCGTGCCGTTCAGGTAGAAGGGCAGGAGCGTTTCCATTTCATCGCGATGACTCATTGCCGGTTGCTCATTCATGGCCAACCCCTGTCGTGTCCGGTGGCTTTCAGTGCTTCGCCGAGTTTGGAGCGGGCGTAGAACATCCGGGTTTTCACGGTTGCGACCGGAATGCTGAGAATTTCGGCGATTTCGGTGACTGTGCGGCCTTGGTAATAGGCAAGGTCGATGACTGTGCGATGATCTTCGCCAAGGTTGTTGATGCAGGCGCGGAGTGCTGCCGCCTTGTCGAGTTTCATCGCCGAGACGTCGGGCGTGTCGGCGCCATCGACAATGCGTTCCGCTTCCAGATCGTCAAGCGCATCCTCCTTGCGTTTGCGGCGCGCCGAGAGGACTTTGAATCTCGCAATGCCAAGAAGCCAGGTCGAAACTTGTGAGCGGAACTCGAACTTGCCCGCCTGTCGCCAGACGTCGAGGAACACGTCGTTTGCAATGTCATCTGCCATGGTATCCGAACCCGTTTGGCGCATCACGAACCGGTAGACCCGGGCGTGGTGGCGCATGAACAACAGCCGGACCGCCGCCCGGTCGCCAGAGGCGATGCGCTTCATCAGGTCATTGTCTGACTGGGTGCCAGAAGATGAACTCATTGCGGTCCTTCTGCCGGTTGGGTCGCGCGCAGGTGTGAAAAGGTTCAAAACAAGGTGCAGGATAACATCAGCGGGCGAAAGTTAAAATAAGCGCCAGATGAAAGGAAGGGCTGTGAGTGGAAATCCCCGGCTTACGCCGCACGCGCCATCCCAGCGTTTTCGCAGATCGCGAAAGTGACGAAATGCATTTTGCACGTGCATTGATTCACAACCGCCAACGGCATGGGTTCCGGGTTCCGCTGCGCGGCCCCGGAATGACGAAGGTTTTTGGATTTTTGTAATGATTACAGCCACTTGAGGCTCGCGAAGGGTCTGGCAAATTTGCCTTACGTCGTATTTGAGCCAAACGCTTCGACCGCGAAATAATGGACATCTTTCAGTATTGAATCGACGGGGTGGATATCTTTCCTGCGATATCCCGGTGGTGGTCCGGGGCGAAAAGGGCTGATGCGGGTTGGTTTGTAAGGGGCTTTGGATGAAAGGATTTCGTCCCGGCGCGCCTTCCATCTGGCGAGGCGGCGGGCTTGTTTGGGGAGGTCGTTCAGCGCGTGGCGCATGGCGCGCAGGCGGTTGAAGAGGAGGGTGGCGTTGACGGGTTGTGCGGCGAGTTGGGCCTCGTGGTGGGCTTGGGCGGCATCGTAGGGGAGGACTTCGTGCATCGCTCCTGCCGCGTTGGGTTCG